>CADCUW010000165.1 GCA_902805985.1 uncultured Rubrobacteraceae bacterium | reverse complement strand
TCATGGAGATCGTGGACAACCTCATCATGCTCGCCGTCCCGGGCGCGATGGAGGCGGGACCGACGAGCCTGCTCTTCTGGGGCAGCCTCGCCTTCGCGCTCGCGGTCGCCTTCGTGGTCGCCTTCCCTGTGAACCGCTACCTTATAGCCCGGGGCAAGGGCCACGCCGTCGTCCACCAGCACCACGAGCACTAGAGCCGTCAGCCTTCAGCGGTCAGTTTTCGGCAAAGAGTAGAAGCCACGAGGCGGACTCGGGAAAAGCTCCGAGCCCGCCTTGGGGCGCTCAGCGCAGATGGGAAGCCTTTACCGCGCGTTGGGGGACGGTTTTTGCCGTCTTCTGGCGCCCGGAGGCCCTAACGTTTTCTGCGGAGGAGCCAGAAGAGGAGAAGCAGCAGGATACCGAGGCCGGCGAGCGCTGGGGGGAGCCGTTTCGGAAGCTCTTCCCGTCCCGGGGCATCGGGGCCGGGTGGCTCCGGTTCTCTCTGGGGCTCGCGGCGGGGTATCTCCTGGATCGCCGGCTGTTGCGTGGGGGTGGTCGGGGCCGCCGCGGCGGCCTCCGTGGGGCTCGGACCGGCGACGATAGCGCCTTCGACGGTCGCGCCGGCTGTGTCCCTGGCAGTGCCCCCGGTGGCCGCGGCTGGCGGGGCGTACTCGCTGGTGGCGGCGTCCGCGGCAATGTTCTCGGGGGCGGGTTCGGCGGCGTCCGCGACGTTGGCGCCCGAGATCTCCTGCTCCAGGCAGACGGCGAACTCGTCGAGCATCTTCTTCGCCACGTCCTGGGCTATGCCCCGGCCGAACTGGGCGACGCGGCCGGTGAGCATCAAGTCCGTCTCGACGCTGACCCTGGTGCCGTCGTCCTCTTCGCGCAAGGTGGAGATTATCGTCGCCGAGGCGGTTCCCTGGCCGCGGGCCTCGCGGCCGGTCGCGCGGAGGACGGCGCGGTGGTTGGTTTCGTCCGTCTCCTCGAACTTTATAGTGCCCTTGTAGCTCACGGTTATGGGGCCGATCTCGACCTTCATGGTGCCCGCGTACTCGCCGCCGCCCATCTCTTCCTGGATGGCGGCTCCCGGTAGGCAGGGGGCTATCTTCTCGAGGTCCAGCATCCTGCTCCATGCCTGATCCACGGGTACGCCAACCGTGAACTCGTAGTCGATCTTCACCGCGCCTCCTTTTGACCCATGTTATAGCCTCGCCTCTACCCGCGTCTTCCGCGGACGCGACGGTCCGGATCTCCGACCCCTCGAGCGACGCTTGCCTCGCGCGCCCCGTCGCGTCCGCCGGTCCCGGGTGTCAGGCGCCGGTATGCGAGATTCCTGCGCCAGGGTTGGAGTAGGAGTATAAAGCAAGGTGTAATGGCACCACCGGGAGAGGAGCGCACAAGTGCCGGTACGGGACAGAAGACCAGAGGATGAGCGTCCCCTGTTCAGGGCGGTCAACGAGCAGCGCCTGATCGGGCCGGTCGGCGTTCAGGAGAGCCAGGAGGAACCCCCCGGCGCCGGGGGGGCGCAGGCGTCATCCCAGTCGGAGGGCGCCCCCCGGGGAGGACAGGGACCCATAGCTAGGGCCGTCGACAGGGCCCAGGAGAACAACTGGGTGTACCCCTCCATGGCGGAGAAGGCCAGGGAGAAGGGCCTGCTGGACAGAGCGGACGAGATCTTCAGCAAGGTCAAGGCCCAGCTAGGCGCCAGATAGAGCCAGCCAACCAAAGGTTCTCGGGTCGAAGAGGGGGTGCCGGGCAAACACTCGGCACCCTCCCTCTATGGTCTGCGCTCCCCACCGGGCCGAACCCGGGGCGTCCGCCGGGACGCGCCAGCCTCGGGCTTACGCCGCCAGCGGCCGACCTTCTGTCTGAGAGTCAACCGCTGACGGCTGGCAACCTTAAAACCTGAAGGCTATCTCGGGCCTGCCACGTCCCCGGCCGGAGGAGCCTCCCCTGAGGGAGCGGAGCACGAGCAGCAGTACCACGGCGCCGACCACCAGGGGTATGGCGGGCTTGATCTGACCCATGACGACGTCCCGGCTCGCCTCGCCGAGGTCGAGCGCCTCGACGTCGTCCTGCTGCCGGGTGGTACCTGCCTGCTGGGAGGACGCCCGCCCGTTCCCGGAGGAGCCGTTCGCGGACGGCGCGGCCCCGGAGACGTCGGCCCCCCTCGCGGCCCCACCGTTAGTAATCTCCTCCTCCAGGCAATCGGCGAACCGGCCGAGGAGCTTCTCGGAGACCTGCTGCTGGATGCCCTGGCCGAACTGCGCCGCGCGGCCGGTGATCTGCATGTCGGTCTCGACGTTTACCCTGGTGCTGCCGTTCCCCTCATCGTGCAGGGTGGAGACGATGGTGGCCGAGGCCGTCCCCTGGCCGCGGGCGTCCTTGCCGTCGGCCCTCAGCACCGCCCGGTGGGCGGACTCGTCGGCCTCCTGGATCTTGACCGTACCCTTGTACTGCTGGGTCACGGGGCCAAGCTTGACCTTCATCGCCCCGTCGTACTCGCGCTCGCCCGTCTCTTCGGTCAGGGAAGCGCCGGGCAGGCATGGGGTGATCCGCTCCAAGTCGAGCAACACGTTCCAGACGTCTTCTACCGGTACGTCGACCGTAAACTCGTTGTTTAGCTTCATCTGTCTCTCCTTTGACGGATCGCCCCGCCACGCCCGGGAGCGGCCAGCTCCTCCAGACGCCGCAGGTCTTCCACAGTATCCACGTCGGCCGGGTCCGCTACGTCATCGCAAGGCACCTCCGTTACCAGTTCCGGGTGGCGCGCGAGGACGGCCCTCGCCCCCCTGTCCCCCGACATCTCACGCTCAAGGAGCGGCCATACCTCCCTGGCGAAGAGCGCCGGGTTGCGCGGCTCCCCGCCGTAGGTCGCAACCGCCATCCGCGCCCCGTCCTCGAAGGCCTCGACGAGCCGCGCCACCGCCCCGGCCCCCACGAGCGGCTGGTCCGCGAGGACGACGACCGCGGCGCGGGACCCCGGCGAGCAGGCGTCGAATCCCACGCCGACCGAGGTGGACATTCCCTCAGCCCACGCGCGGTTTATGGCCACGCGGGCCCCGTGTGCGGCGCTTACGCTGCGCAACCTTTCCCCTTCGGCTCCGACCACCACGATTGTCTCATCCACCGGAGCCCCGCGCAGCCCTTCCAGGGTGGCTTCGATCAGGGTCCGCCCCCAGAACGGGGCCAGGAGCTTCCCACCCCCGAAGCGGCTCCCCGCGCCCGCGGCGAGCACGACGGCCGAGACCCCGCTCAACGCGCGTCGCGGGCCGCACCCGCCGCCTCCCGCCTCGCGTCAAGCTCCGCTTTGGCGTCCGGTGACTCCGACACGTCCGGGTCGGGGGTGTGGATCGGGCCCGTGCGCTCCGCGAGCCGCCCGCCCGCGTGGCCCGTGCGAAACGCGATGATCTCAGCCGCTATCGCCACCGCCGTCTCCTCCGGGGTGCGCGACCCGATGTCAAGCCCGATGGGGCTGCTGACGCGCCCGAGCTGCTCGTCGATGACGCCCTCCTCCTTGAGGCGCGCCGTGCGGTTATTGTGGGTGCGGCGGCTGCCCATCGCCCCGATGTACCCTGCGGGCGTATCGAGCGCGGCCTTCAGCACCGGCACGTCGAACTTGGGGTCGTGGGTCAGGACGCAGATGACACTGCGGTGGTCCACCTCGGCCGTCTTGAGGAACTCGTCGGGCCAGGCGACTACGACCTCGTCGGCCGAGGGGAAGCGGTCTCGCGTGGCGAAGACGGCGCGGGCGTCGCAGACGATCACACGGTACCCGAGGAACTTGCCGATCCTGGCTACGGCCGAGGCGAAGTCTATGGCCCCGAAGACATACATCTTGGGCGGCGGGGCGAAGCTCTGTATAAAGACGGCGACGTCCTCCATGCGGCGCTGCCCGCGCGGGCCGAAGTGGCGCGTCTCGGTCTTGCCGCCCTCCAGGAGCCCGCGGGCCGCCTCGACTATCGCCCTGTCGAGATCCTCGTCGCCAGCACCTCCCTCGTGGTCGTCTGGCGTAACGAGCAGCTTGCCGCCCAAAGAGTCCCCCGGGCCTTCGATCACGGTCGCGATGGCGACCGGCGACTGCTCCCGAAGCAAGGCGTGCCAGCGAAAGAGCAGGCTCACCAGTCAACCCGCTCGACGAAGATGTGGATGATCCCACCACACGTCAGGCCAACCCCGAACGCCTCGTCGTCCGAGATGCCGTAGGAGAGAAGCTTCGGCTTGCCGCTCTCGATGGCCATCATCGCCTCCTCGTAGACCGCGGGCTCCACGCACCCGCCGCTCACCGACCCGACGACCTGCCCGTCCTCGCTTATGGCCATCGAGGTGCCGGGCCCTAGGGGCCCGCTCCTCTCGACCTTTACGACCGTGGCGAGGGCGGACTTCTTGCCCTCTTTGCTCCAGCCAGCGACCTTATCTACCACTGGATTCATAACGAACACCTCCTCTGTTCAGGCATTCTAACCTCCCCCGCGGGAAGCCCCGGCTACGGCGTAGGCCAGTTCTTGCAGGCTCTCGAAGTTGTGGCCTGAGAGAAAGACGTCCACGTAAGGGAGCGCCGCGGCCATCCCGCGGGCGAGTGGTTGGTAGCCGGGGGCGGCCTTCAGGGGGTTCACCCAGATGACGCTGTGGGCGAGCCGGTGGATGCGCCGCATCGCGTCGGCGAGCACCTCCACGTCCCCGCGGTCCCAGCCGTCGGAGAGCAGGACCACGACGGCGCCGCGGGCCATCCCGCGCTGGCCCCACACGTCCACGAACTCCTTTACCGTGTCCCCGAGCCTGGTCCCCCCGGACCAGTCCTCTATGGCCTTCGAGGCCTCGCGCAGCGCCCGGTCGGGGTTGCGGGTCGCGAGCTCGCGGGTGACACGCGTGAGCCGGGTCCCCATGACGAAGGCCTCGACCGGCTCGCCCGAGGCAACGCCCGCGTGCATGAACCTGAGGAGCGCCCGGCTGTAGGAGGCCATAGACCCCGAGACGTCGCAGAGCAGCACGACCCGCCGGGGCCGGTCCCTGGCCTTCCGGTAGCGATGTCGCATGGGCTCCCCGCCGGTGCGCATCGCGCCGCGCAGGGTCCTACGCTGGTCGTGGCGGCCCCTGTGGGCCGGCTCCAGCCGTCGCGAGCGCTTCGTGGCCCCCGAGAGGCGCATGTCAGCCATGAGCCTGTACAGCTCCACGAACTCCTCGGGGGTGCAGTCGGCGAAGTCCTTTCGGCGGAGCACGTCCACGGGGCTGTAGCGGAGCCTCACCGCCTCCGAGCCTTCCTCGCTCTCCTCCGCGCTCTTCTTGGGCGGCTGCACGGAGTCCGGGGAGAGCCGGATGGAGAACGTGCTCCCCGGCGGGTCCGGGACCTTCAAGCCCTCCCTCCCCTCCCAGAACACCTTGAACGCCCGGTCGTACATCTCGAAGTCCTCGGGACGGGAGCACAGCGTCACCCGCCCGGCCCAGTACACGTCCTCGCGGTTGCCCACGTCTAGCTCCTCCAGGGCCGTGGCGAAACCGACCACCCGGTCGGGTCCCGCCGCGAGCCCGGCCCGCCTGAGCAGGCGCCCGAAGGCGACCGACATGCGGAGCATGGGGAGCATGGGCGCGGTCTCGGGCGCCATGCCTCCTAGCTCCCGGCGAGAAGGTTCAGGGACTGGACGAGGACCCTCTGCTGATCCTCGTGGTACTTCAAGACCGAGCCCATGGTCGCCTCGATCAGGGCCTCGTCCAGTTCCTTCGCCCCTAGCGCCACGAGCGCCTCGGTCCAATCTAGAGTTTCGGCCACGCCGGGCGGCTTGTAGAGGTCCATGCCGCGCAGGCGCTGCACGGCGCGGGCGACCTGGCGGGTGAGCCTCTCCTCGGCCTCGGGCACCCTGAGGCGCACGATCTCGACCTCCCGCTCCATGTCCGGGTGGTCTATGAAAAAGTACAGACAGCGGCGCTTGAGGGCGTCGTGGACCTCGCGGGTCCGGTTGGAGGTCAGGATGGCGACCGGCGGGCGCTCGGCCCTGACGGTGCCTATCTCGGGGATCGTCACGGAGTAGTCGGAGAGGATCTCGAGCAGGTAGGCCTCGAACTCGTCGTCGGCCCGGTCAACCTCGTCGATGAGCAGGACCGGGGGGTTGTCTCCGTGGTGCTCGATGGCCTGGAGCAGCGGCCGGTTCACGAGAAACCGGCGCGTGTACAGCTCGTCTTCGAGGCGCGAGCGGTCCTCGCCGGTCGTGCCAAGCGCCTCTGCCGTGCGGATGTGCAGGAGCTGGCGGGCGTAGTCCCATTCGTAGACGGCCTGGTTGACGTCTATGCCGTCGTAGCACTGGAGGCGGATCAGGGGCGTCGAGAGCATCCGGCTCAACACCTTGGCCACCTCGGTCTTGCCGACACCTGCCTCGCCCTCCAGGAAGAGTGGCTTCTGCAGCTTGAGGGCCAGGAAGATCGCCGTCGCGAGCCCCTCGCCGGCGAGGTAGCTCCCCTCGCGCAGCCTCTCCTTCAGCTCCCCGGAAAGCGAAACGCCGGGGGGCAGGGCCCCCCGGCGTCCGTTTACGGCCTCGCTCAACGGCTTAAAGCTTCCTCAACCGCCCGACGGGTCCACACCCGCGCCAGGTGGCGCCGGAACTCGGCCGACGCCGCGTCGTCGGAGGAGGGGTTGGTACCCTCATCGGCGGACTGGGACGCCTCGGCGACGGCGTCGGGGGAGGCACCCGAGAGCGCCTGCTCGACGGCGGTCGCCCTGATGGGTGTCGCGCCCATGCTGGTGAGCGCGATGCGGGCGGAGCCGATGGAGCCGTTGGAGCGCTCGACGACCGCCGCGACACCCACCGTCGCCCAGTCCTGCGAGCGTCGGCTGAACTTCTTGTACGACCAGCCGGTGTTCTGGCCGAGCTTGGGGACCCTGACCTCCGTGACGACCTCCTGCTCGCCGAGGACCGTCATCATGTAGTCCTGGAAAAACTCCGCGGCCTTGACGGTCCGCTCGCCGTCCGGGCCCTTGATCGTCAGCTCCCCTTCGAGCGCCGTGATGACGCTCGGCATGTCGCCCGAGGAGTCGCCGTGGGCCAAAGTGCCGCCCAGAGTGCCGCGGTGCTGGACGGACGGATCGCCGAGCAAACCGGCGGTATAGCCCATGATGCCGCAGTGCTCCTTGACGAGGTCGTTGAAGAGCAGGTCGCGGTGGCGGGTCATGGCGCCTATGGCGAGGTGGTCGCCCCCGTCGCGCACGTAGCGCAGGTCGTCCAGGTGTCCCAGATCGATGAGGACCGTGGGTGCCGCCAGCCTGAGGCGCATGATCGGGATCAAGGAGTGCCCGCCAGCGAGAAGCTTCGAGTCCTCGCCGTGCTGGCCGAGAAGCTCTATGGCGTGGTCGACGGATTCGGCGACCTCGTAGTCGAAGGCCATCGGGATCATTACGCGTCACCCCCCTGCTTGATGTCGGCGGCGCTCGCCCCCAGCGAGGCGTCCTCCTGCCGGTCGCCCGACTGCAACCCTTGCGCGTTCTGGATGGCCTTCCACACCCGCATCGGCGAGGCGGGCATGTCTATGTGCCTGATCCCCATCGGCGAGAGCGCGTCCACCACGGAGTTGATGACCGCGGGCGGCGCGCCGATGGTCCCCGCCTCGCCTACACCCTTGACCCCGAGCGGGTTGCTCGGCGAGGGCGTAACGGTCCGGTCCAGGGTGTAGTTAGGCAGCTCCGGGGCGCCGGGGATCATGTAGTTCACCATCGACGCGGTGAGCAGGTTGCCCTCCTCGTCGTAGATGACCCCCTCGTAGAGCGCCTGGGCGATGCCCTGCGCGAGCCCCCCGTGCAACTGGCCGTCAACGATGGTCGGGTTGATGACCGGGCCGCAGTCGTCCACGGCGATGTAGTCGCGGATCTTCACGGCTCCCGTCTCCGTGTCCACCTCGGTGACGCAGATGTGCGCGCCGAACGGGAAGGTGAAGTTGGGCGGGTCGAAGGTCATCGTCTCGTTGAGCGTCGGCTCCATGCCCTCGGGCAGGTCGTTGCCCAGGTACGCGGCGCCCGCGACGTCCCCGATGCCGACGTTCTGGTCGGGCGAGCCGGCCACGCTGAACTTTCCGCCCTCGAACTCGATGTCATCCTCGGAGGCCTCGAGCATGTGCGCGGCGATCTTCTTGCCCTTCTCGACGACCTTGTTGGCGGCGTGGTACACCGCGATGCCGCCGACGGCAAGAGAGCGGGAGCCGTAGGTGTCGCGGCCGAAGGGGACGATGCCCGTGTCGCCGTGCAGGACCTCGACGTCGTCGGGGGTTACGCCGAGGACGTCGGCGGCGATCTGGGACCAGCTCGTCTCGTGGCCCTGGCCGTGCGGGGAGGTGCCTGTGGCGACCTCGACCTTGCCGGTCACGAGCATCCTGACGCTCGCGACCTCCCAGCCGCCGCCGCCGATACCGAGGCCCGCCAGAGCGTGCGAGGGCCCGAGGCCGCAGATCTCGGTGTAGGTAGACATGCCGATCCCGAGCTGCACCGGATCGTTCGCCTCGCGCCTGCGGCGCTGCTCCTCGCGCAAAGCGTCGTAGTCGGCGAGCTCTATCGCCCGGTCGAGCGTCCCTTGCAGGTTGAAGGAGTCGTACATAAGGCCGGCCGGGTTGGCGGTCGGCTCGTCGAACGGCTCGTAGAAGTTCCTGCGCCGGATCTCGGCCGGGTCCATGTCCAGCTCGCGGGCCAGGGAGTCGATGGCCCTCTCGATGGCGTAGCAGGCCTCGGGACGCCCGGCGCCGCGGTATGCGTCGGTCGGCGTTAGGTTGGTGAAGACGCCCTTGATCTCGATGGAGAAGTTGTCGAAGGTGTAGACGCCGGGGAACATGGCCCCGCCGCTGATCGCGATGACCGGGGTCAGGAGCTGCAGGTAGGCGCCCATGTCGTCGAGCAGCTTCACCCGCATCCCGAGGATCTTGCCCTCGGAGTCGGCGGCGAGCTCGATGTCCTGGATCTGGCCCCGCCCGTGGATGGTCGCCTGGTAGTTCTCCGAGCGGTCCTCGACGAACTTGACGGGCACGCCGAGCGTCTTGGCCAGCACGACCGCCAGGATCTCCTCGCGGTAGATGTTCAGCTTGGAGCCGAACCCGCCGCCCACGTCGGGCGCCACGACCCGGATCTGGTTCTCCGGTATCCCGGTCGCCAGCGAGAGCACGATCTTGGCGAGGTGGGGCACCTGGGTGGACGTGTAGATGACGTACCCGCCGTGACCGGGATCGGGGTAGGCGACGGAAGCCCGCGGCTCGATGGCGGTTGGGAGCAGACGCTGCTGGATGTAACGCTCCTTGATGACCACGCTCGCCCGCCTGAAGGCCTCATCGGTGTCGCCTTGCCCCTGGATCTCGGGGCCCCGGATCTCCGCGCCCGCGTCACCAGAGTCGTCCGTCCGGTCGAAGAGCTCGTCGGTGTTCCCGACGTTCGCCGTGTAGGTGAAGCACTCGTTGGTCCCGAGGTCCTCGTGAACCAGCGGGGAGTCCGCCTTAAGCGCATCCTCCATGTTCACGATCGCCGGCAGGGGCTCGTAGTCGACCTCGATAAACTCGAGGGCGTCCTGCGCGGCGTAGCGGTCGCTCGCGACCACCACCGCCACAACGTCCCCCACGTGGCGCACCTCGTCCGTGACGATGGGCGGGAAGAACGGGGTCTTCTGCTCCTCGGAGACCACCGCCGCGCACGGCACGCCGCCGGGCCACTCCTCGGCGAGGTCAGCCCCCGTGAAGGCAGCGACGACGCCGGGCCTCTCGAGCGCGGCCGAGACGTCGAGCTTCGTTACCTTCGCCCGGGCGAAGGGGCTCCTGAGCATGGACATGTGGACCATGCCTGGCAGCTTGATGTTGTCGGTCCAGTTGGCCTTGCCGGTTACGAGGTTCGGGTCCTCCTTGCGGGGTAGACCGTTCCCCATGTAGCGTTCCGGTGCCTGCGTCACCTCTAGCGCCTCCTTCTAGCTCGTCTGGCCGGCGGCCTGCTGCACGGCCTTGACGATGTTTTCGTAACCGGTGCAGCGGCAGTAGTTGCCCTCCAAAGCCTCCCGGATGTCTTCCTCGTTCGGGTTCGGGTTCTCCTTGAGGTAGCTGACGGAGGCCAGGATCATGCCTGGCGTGCAGTACCCGCACTGCAAGGCGTGCTGCTCGTGGAAGGCCGTCTGCATGGGATGCCAGTCGCCGTTGGTCTGGAGGCCCTGGACCGTGGTGATCTCATGCCCGTCGGCCTGCACCGCAAACAGCGTGCAAGACTTGACCGACTCCCCGTTCAAAAGCACGGTGCACGCCCCGCAGTTGGAGGTGTTGCACCCGACCATGGTCCCCGTCAGGTTCAGCCCCTCACGCAAGTAATGCACCAGGAGCAACCGAGGCTCGACCTCGTGCTCGTAGGCGACGCCGTTTACGCTTACCTGAATCCTTCGCACGTATTTTCCTTTCCCTACGACTTCCCCACACCCAAGGCCGGTATCCGACCACCCGCATGCAGTCTCCCCTACCGCCACCGGGCCGCCGTCATCGGGATCACATACAGCACGCTTACCCTGCCGTACAAGGCGTTCCTATGCCCTTTTCCCCTTTCTTCCCGAAGTGCGGGCAGTGTAGCACAGGCCTCTTTCTCCGCGCTCGAAACCACCCTCCGCGACCCGCAAATCACCCCATCGTTCCGAACCGTAACATTGTAGTAACAATTGCGCAATGGCGCGTGTCCGGGACAGAACGGCGCGGCGGCGTTATCATCGAAGGGATGGTTTCAAGGAGTCGAGAGGAACGTTTCATGGCAGATCACACGGCGCTGGAGAAGGACCTTCGGGCGGAGGCGGAGGGGCTCGTTGCCTCGGACGGCCCGGACGAAGAGGTGCTGGAAGCGGTGGTGCGGCTGGCACACGACGCGCACCCGTCTTGGGACTGGAGCGGCATCTATTTGATGAAGGGCGGAGTGCTCGTGCTCGGGCCCAGCACCGCGCCGGCGGACCACGACCGGATCGAGGTCGGGGAGGGCGTCTGCGGGACGGCCGTGGCCGAGGACAAAAACCAGGTCGTCGAGGACGTGCGCGAGGTCGAGAACTACCTGGCCTGCTCCATCCACACCCGCTCGGAGATCGTCGTCCTGATCCGGCACGAAGGGCAGATCGTCGGCCAGTTCGACATCGACTCCGATATAGTCGGCGCGTTTACCGCCGAAGACGAGGCGTTGCTCGAAGAGCTCGCCGCGGTCGTCGCCCCTCGCGTCGCCTCGCTGGCCGGTTCCTAGCCGGCCGAGATCTTCTCCAGCGCCGCCCGCATCTCCTGCGGCAGCGCGGTCGCCTTGCGGCCCTCCCGCTCGACGTAGACGTGGACGAAGTGGCCCTGCGCCGCGGCCGTCTCCGAGTCGTTCTTGAAGAGCCCGATCTCGTACCGCACGCTGCTGCGCCCCAGCCGCGCGACCCGCAAACCCGCGTGGAGCGTGTCCGGAAAAGTAACGGGCTCGAAGTAGCGGCACTGGGTCTCGACGACGAGGCCGATGACCGGGCTCCCCTCGATATCCAGGACGCCCTCGCGGATAAGGTACTCGTTCACGACGGTATCGAAGTACGAGTAATAGACGACGTTGTTGACGTGGCCGTAGACATCATTGTCCATCCAGCGCGTCGCTATGGTCAGGAAATGCGGGTAGCGGTCCCGCGTCTCCGGCGCCTCCCTCTCCGCGCTTCTCTGCTCCGATTCTTTCATACGCCCCCGCTTCTTCGCTCCGGCGGGGCATGTTAACCCAAAGATCCGCCACGGTTGGTCCGTCGAGACCTCGTCACGAAGCCGAAGATGCACATACCGCCCGCCTTTGGTCCGCCGCGGGCCCTTCAGGCGGCACGAGGTGGCCAGAAGTAAGAGCGCAACGGCGTCCGGCCCAACTCGAAGAACCTTGTAGAAGTAGGTCCTGCAACCTCGCTCTGAGGATTGTAAGAAGTTCGCGATAACGGCCTTCTCAGAAGTACACGCTGGCGGACGGCGGAGCGGCTTCTGGTGTGGAAGGGGGGCGTATCAGGCAGGGGGGAGCGACCCTCCCGCGTCCTTGAGCACGTAATCCTCGAACATCCTGCCCACCGTGTCGGGCTCGTCCTCGGCCAGATCCCTCTCCTGGCGGGGGTCGCTTTGCGCGTCGTAGAGCCTGGGCCCCGAGCCGTCGTTGCGGCAGAACAGCACGCGGCGTCCGTCGCGGGCCCACACGTGGTCCTTGTAGCCAGAGGTGAGGTAGTCCCGGCCCTCATGGTCTTTGCCGTCGAACATGACCGAGAAGTCCTCGCCGCCCATCGCGGGCGGCGGCTCTATGCCCAGGGCGCCCAGGATGGTCGGCGCCACGTCGTGGGTGGAGGCGAGGTGGGCGGAGGCCTGCCCGGCCATCTTCCGTTCGGGGTGTCGCATCAGGAGGACGATGTCCGTGATCTCCGACCACAGGGCGTATGGGGGCTTGCCGGTCACGTCGTGCTCGCCGAAGGCGTGGCCGTGGTCGCTCACGACCACCAGCAGGGTGCGCTCCATGAGCCCCATGTCGTGGGTCTTCCCGAGAAACTCGCCCAGCCAGCGGTCGGCCATCGTGACCTCCCCGGCGTAGAGCGCCCGCATACGCAGCAGCTGGCGGTCGGTGAGGTAGTCGTCGCTACCATAGTTGGAGTTTAGCGGGTCCTTCCCCTCGTAGCCCTCGCCGTAGAGGTCTACATACTTCTTGGGGGGGTCCCAGGGCTCGTGGGGATCGTAGGAGTCGACCACCATGAAGAATGGCCCTTTTTCGCGGTGGGCCTCCTCGAGCATGTCCATCGCGTTCAGGAACACCTTGGGGGCGAACCAGTCCTCCTCCCGCTCGCGGCCCTGGACGTTGGCCAGGTACTGGCGGGCCTTCTTGCCCTCCCCCTGTATAAGGTAGCGCCGGTGCATGTCCTCCTCGGATACCGAAGCCGGGTCTTTGTAGGGATCGCTCTCCTGGCCCCGAATCGCCCGGATGGCATCGAACCCCCGGCCGAAGTTCTTCGAGAACTGGTGGTAGGTGTCGGTGACCAGGAAGGTGCCGTAGCCCTCGCTCTTGAGCACCTCGGCCAGAGTCGTCTGCCCCGCCGGAATGGAGGTCCAGCCGTAGGCGGGCGGCCCCAGCGGGAACGTCCTCGCGCCCGTATGGATCGCCCTCCTAACCGGTATGGTGGGCATGGCCTCGGGGTGGGCGCGGGTGAAGCGAAGCCCCTCCCTGGCCACCGCGTCCAGGGCCGGCGTCTGTATCAGGTCGTTGCCGTAGGCACCGACGTGGTCTTTCCTGAGGCTGTCGAGGATCACCAGGATCACGTTCATCCCGATGCCGCCGGTTCCGGGCCCTCCACTAGGGAGGTATTCTTCGGGCACCCGAAACAGCTCGCCGCCGCAGCCGGCCACGCCGAGGAGGGGCACGCCGGCCCCCACCGCCCTCAGGAAATCCCCGCGCGTCAGCCCACGTGTTCGCTGCCGCGCCCCCTTTTTCGGTTTCCTCTCCTGCGCCAAGCTGACTCCTGGTGATCGCCCGAAGACTCGCATCTTAGAGCAGTCCGGCGTCGTTGCCTCACTTCTTGCCCCCGCTATTTGCCCTGTTTATCGAATCTCGTAGAAGGGGCATTCCCCGGAGCCCGCATTCACGTCTCTGCGTGAGACCGTTTCCCGCGCCCGATGGTGACGTGCCCGCAGGGCTCGAGCGGCGCCAGGGCAACCGCGATGTGGAATGGTAACGAACGAGCACGCGATCTCTTGCATCACGCCCGCGGCACGCGGGACAGGCCGTAGGAATTTGCGAAGGCGCGCGTTCGTGCCGATGGACCTGGTCGGTCTGTGCTCCCCGGACTTCCTGGTGGGTTTTGGCCCGCCCGCCAAGACCGCCGGGCGCGGTGGCGCCAAAGGGGCTGGGAATGACGCCCGTGCCGAGGGCTATCGCCGGTTTGGACCTCAGCCGGTAATTTCAGCGGGTTGGGCGGAGAGCTCGTTGTAGTGCTGGTATCGTTCGGGGTGGAAGAACGCTTCGACGATCTCGGCCGGTTCTCCGCCGGCGACGCAGGTGATGCGACGGATCTTGAGTACCGGAACGCCGGCCTCTATCTCCAGCAAGCCAGCCACGTCCGGTTCGGCGGTCGCCGCCCCGATCCACTGCCGCGCGTGCTCGATCCGGCGCCCGGTCCTCTCCTCCATGAGCTTGGTGAGGGATACGGTCCCGTAGTCCGCGTCCCTCAGAGCCGGGAAGCGGCCGGTCGGCAGGTGCGAGTCGCACACGAAGATCGGGCGCTCGTCCGCCAGCCTGAGCCGGCGCACGTACAGCACCTCCTCCCCCACCCCGACCTCGAGCCACGCCGCCACCTCCTCGCCGGCGGTCCCCTCCTCTTGCGAGACGAGCCTCACCCCCGGCGTGTATCCCCAGCGTTCGATCTCCTCGGAGAAACTGTGCAGGTAAGCGAGGTTGGACCGAAGCCTCGGGCTGGCCAGAAAGGTCCCCCGCCCCGGCTCCCGACGCACGAGCCCCTGGCGCCTGAGCTCGTCCAGAGCCCGCCGCGCCGTTGTCCGGCTCACCCCGAACTCCGCGACCAGGTCTGCCTCGCTCGGCAACCGGTCCCCCACCCCGACCTCCCCGGACTCGATGCGCTCCGTCAAGCCAAGCAGGATCTGATGGTACAAAGTCCCCGCGCTCGTTCGTGACAACGGCCTCATATAACCATCTGTAGCATCAAAGTATTGTTGTGTCAATCTGTCACGGCAGCGCCGCGTCAACGCCGATGCTATAAAGCACGTCCCGGACCGGATGCTCGCTAGACCCGGTACAAGACGGCTGTTATATTGTAGTAACAGCTTCTGGAGAGGGATCGGGAGCGCCCGTTGCGGGAACAAAGCGGCCTAAGGGAAGGGCTGCGAAGGGGGTGAGGAGTCAAGATAGGGTTCAGGGGGGCGTCTTTCGGCGTCGCGTACGTCTTGCAGGGGTAAGGGGAAAGGAGCGAACAGGCTTTATGGATCTTTCGAGGGTTCTCGAGTTCCCGGTTAAGGAGTTCTTCAAGCAGCCGAGGTCGTTGCTCGGGGCCGGGGCTTACGAGAACGCCGGTCCCGAGGCGGCGGCGATGGGGCTCAGGCACGTGTTGTTCGTGACGACGGGCCTCAGGGGCACCGGCATCATCGACGAGTGCAGGACCAACTTCGAGAACGCGGGCGTCTCCGTCTCCGTCTACGACAAGGTCGAGACGAACCCGAAGGACTACAACGTCATGGACGCCTACAAGGCGTTCAGCGAGTCCGAGTGCGACGGCTTCGTCTCCATCGGCGGCGGCAGCCCGCACGACACGACCAAGGGCGCGAGGGTCGTGGCCGCCCACGACGGGCGGAACATAAACGAGTTCCAGGGCGTCAACGCCTCCGAGAAGCTGGAGAACCCGCCGCACATCGCGATCAACACGACCGTGGGCACCGGCTCCGAGACGACACCCGCTGCGGTCATCACGGACCTCTCATCGGAGAACGCCCCGCACAAGTGGGTTGCTTTCGACCGGGCGATGACGACGACGCTCGCCATCAACGACCCGGTACTTTGCATGACCCAGCCGCCCGAGTACGTCGCCTACACGGGCTTCGACACGATAGCCCACGGCTCTGAGGCGTACGTAGGTAGGGTGCAGCACCTCTCGTGCACGCCGGTGGCGCTGGAGGCCGTCAGGATGGTGACGGAGAACTTGCGCGAGGCCACGTACAACCCGAAGAACTTCAAGGCCATGGAGGGGATGGTCTGGGCGCAGTACATGGCCGCGCAGGCGTTCAGCTCCGCCCTGCTAGGTATTCTCCACTCCCTCTCGCACGCCGTCTGCGCCTACTACGACATACATCACGGCCTGAACAACGGCATCGGCATCGCCAGGGTCTGGACTTACAACCAGCCGGCGGCGGTCGAGAAGTACGCGGACATCGCGACGGCGATGGGCGAGGACACCAGGGGCATGAACCCCGTGCAGGCCGCCGACCAAGCCATAGACGCCGTGATCCGGCTCGCCAAGGACTGCGGCATCCCTGAGAACTGGGGCCAGGTAAGCGAGTACCCGAAGACGAGGATGGGCAAGGGCTACTACGAGAACAAGAGCAGCGGCCCGATCCAGAGCGACGACGACGAGCTGCAGAAGATGGCCGAGCACATGATGAACGACCTCTGCACGCCGGGCAACCCGCGCGACCTCACCGTCGATGGTGCCAAGGAGATCCTGCGCGACTGCATGTACGATGGGATGGAGCGCAAGACCTCCAACGGCTACCGCCAGAACATCTGGGGCGCGGCGCCCGCGATGGGCCGCCGTCTCCACGGCTACGAGGGGCGTGGGGAGTCGGCCAGCGTCGGCCGCGAGCCCGCCTCGACGCCGTAGCAGAGTACGACACCCGTGGGGGCGGGCCACTACCCGGTCCGCCCCCATCCATGACCACATTTCAGAAGGAGCGCTTTGTTCGAGAGCATCGAAGAGGTCAGGGAGAGGCTCGCGGAACAGGACTACGTCTCAGACGCGCGGCTGGCGACCGTCATCTTTCTGGCGACGCGCCTGGGCAAGCCCGTTCTCGTCGAGGGGCCGGCCGGCGTCGGGAAGACCGAGCTCGCGAAGTCGCTCGCGGGAGCCGCCGGCCGGGACCTGATCCGTCTCCAGTGCTACGAGGGTCTCGACGAGGCAAAGGCCCTCTACGAGTGGGAGTACTCCAAGCAGCTCCTCTACACGCAGGTGTTGCGGGAGAAGATCGGCGAGGTCCTCAAGCCGGCGAAGGACCTTAGCGAGGCGGCCGAGATCCTGCGCGGCCAGGAGGACACCTTCTTCAGCGAGAACTTCCTGGTAGAGCGCCCGATCCTCCAGGCTTTACGCTCCGAAGAGTCCTCCGTGCTCCTCATAGACGAGATAGACCGCGCCGACGAGGAGTTCGAGGCTTTCTTGCTCGAGTTCCTCTCGGACTTCCAGGTCTCGATACCGGAGATAGGCACCGTAAAGGCGAAAGCCCCGCCCCTCGTCATCCTGACCTCCAACCGCACCCGCGAGCTCTCAGAGGCCCTCAAGCGCCGCTGCCTGCACCTCCAGCTCGGCTACCCGAGCGGCGACGTGGAGCTACAGATAGTGCGCCTCAAGGCCCCCAGTATCGGCGAGGCCCTCTCCGAAGAGCTCGTCAGCACCATCCAGGGCATAAGGGAGCTCGATCTGCGCAAGGCGCCGAGCATCGGCGAGACGCTCGACTGGGCCCAGAGCCTCGTCGTCCTCAACGCCAAAAACCTCTCCAAAGATCTGATCGAGAGCACCATCAGCGTCATCGCCAAGCACGACCGCGACGCCGAGAAGATGCTAGACCACCTCGGCGTGAACGCCGCCGACACCAAGCACCTCGGCCAGACCAAGCCGACCGGCGAGAACCCGTCAGAGGCGATGTACGAGATGCACCGCTCAGCCCACAAGCACGCCCACTAGCGGGGTAGCTCGTGGATACCGTAGTCAACGACTTCGTGCAGGTACTCAGGGACCACCGCGTCCGGGTCTCCCCGGCGGAGAGCATCGACGCGCTGAACGCCCTGCGGAACACCGGCGTCGGGGAGCGCGAGACGGTGAAGGACACCCTGCGGGCGACGCTCGTAAAGAACGGCGAGGATGCGGCTACTTTCGACCGTCTCTTCGACCTTTTCTTCTCGATGCGGCCCGTGGCGGAGAAGCCGGGGGCGCGGGTGAGGGGGCACGACCACGATCACGACCACGGCCCGCCGCCGGCGCGGCTGGAGCTTGGGGAAGAGGCCGGCGGGCAGAAGCCGGACGACGCGGAGCACACGCACGACAAGGACGAGTCGACGGAGATGCGCCGGTTCTTCGAAGAAGAGCGGATGCGCCCGTCGAACGACGTGCACGGGGACGCCGAACGGATGCGGCTCTCGATGTTCTCGCAGGAGTTGATCCTGAACCGCAAGCCGGGTGCGATGGAGAGCGCGCTGCAACGGCTGACGTACCACATGCGCCTCCGCCGCTCGCGCAACATGTTCAACCCGGGCGGGCTGGTTCCGAACCCCGGAGGAGAGGAGATACCGCTCGACGTGTCGGCGGTGGACCTGGAAGACCTCATCGGGCACCTGCACGAGC
>CADCUW010000164.1 GCA_902805985.1 uncultured Rubrobacteraceae bacterium | reverse complement strand
CCGTGGCATCTGTATCCACCGTGTCGGCGAAACTCATCCCGGGCAGGTCGTGGATGCGGTTGACGGTGCTCAGCTTCAGCGAGGGCCAGCGGAACTGCCAGGCGCCGCCCGCCCGCGGCGACTGGTCCAGCACGACGAACCCCCGGCCCGGCGCCAACCCGCGCTTCTTGAGGTGGTATGCAGAGGACAGACCGGCCTGTCCAGCCCCGATGACGACGATGTCGGCCTTTAGCGCGAGACGTGATGCCGGCGCCGGGGTACTAATCTCGTCTGGGAAGGCCTCCGTGCTCATCGTCACGCGTATTCTATAGCGGCGGACCGTGCGACCGGGCCGCTGCGCCCACGCCTGGTGAGGACGAAGAGGTGTTCGCTACCTTGGTACCGTCGAGTTCTGTAGCCCCTGCTCGCCGACGACGAGGACCGGGCGGTCGGCTTTACGGTGGACCCTGGTGGAGAAGCCTGGCCCGAAGATACGCACGTACCACGGGCGGCGTCGCCCGCCCGTTACGATCAGGCCCGCGCCGATCTCGCGCGCGAGCTGGATCACCTCTCTCTCGCGGTTCCCTTCCCTGTAGTGGGAGACCGCCACGCTCCCCCCGAACTCCTCCACGCGCCTCACCTGGTCCTCCAGAAGCCTGAGCCCTCCCAGCCGCTTCTGCTCCAGAAAGGCCTCGTTCCGCTCCCTCGCCGTGAACTTGGGGTAGGGCAGCTCCGGCGCGGTTGACACCACGAACACCACCTGTAACTCCGAGCCGGTGCCGTTCGCCAACTCCACCGCCGCCTCTACCGCCGGGTACGCCTCATCGGAGGCGTTCGCAGCTAACAGTATCTTTGTCGGGAACATAAGACTTCCTCACTAGGTGCAAAGTACACCTAGAGACTATGACCCCGAAGGGTATCTTGCAAACGCCTCGTGTGAACCCGACCACCGGTGGTCGGCGGCAGGGGACCGGGGCCAATTGGACACGGACTCCGCCAACGGCCAGAATGGCGGAGGGGGAGTATCGGAAGAGCAATAGGGTACCCGGCAGATCGGGTGTGCGAGGGCCGGACTATCGGGTCGGGAGAGGGGCGTGGAGGGATGTCTACGGGCGTGGGCGGTTCGGCGGGGCGGTGGGTCGCGGGCCTCTGCTGGACGGCGGTGGCGTTAGACGGGTTCGACCTGGTGGTGCTCGGGGCGGTGACGCCGGCGCTCTTGGAGTACGAGGCGTGGGGGCTAACGGCGCCGCAGGTGGGTGCGATCACCTCCTACGGTCTCGTAGGGATGATGATCGGGGCTCTAGGCATCGGCACTCTGGCGGACGTGATCGGGCGCCGCATGTGCATCATCGCGAGCGTCGTCAGCTTCTCGGTGTTTACGGCGCTTCTGGCCTTCGCCCCTTCGCCGGAGGTCTTCGGAATCTTGCGGTTCCTGGCCGGGCTCGGCCTGGGCGGCCTGATCCCGACGGCCGCCACCCTCGTCTCCGAGTACGCCCGCATGCGGCGCGGCAGCTCTTCCATAACCTTCATGATGACCGGCTATCACGTCGGCGGCGTGCTGACGGCGCTGCTCGCCATCCCCGTCCTCCCCCTCCTCGGGTGGCGCACGATGTTCGTCATAGGCGCGCTGCCGGCCCTGGTGCTGGTGCCGCTGATGCTGAAGAACCTGCCGGAATCCACGAGCTTCCTCGTCTCCCGCGGCCGAAGGGAGGAGGCCGAAAGGCTGGCGAGCCGGTACGGGATCTCCCTCGAACCGCAAGAGGTCCGCGAGGTCACGGCCGAAGAGCGCGCCTCGGAGGGCACGGGCTTCGGGGCCGTGAAGACGCTCTTCTCCGGTGGCTACTTGCTCGGCACGCTGGCTTTCTCGGTCGCCTCGTTTATGGGCCTGCTCCTCGTGTACGGGCTCAACCAGTGGCTGCCGACGATCATGCGCGACGCCGGCTACGCCCTGGGCGCCGCCCTCGCCTTCCTGCTGGTCCTGAACTTGGGTGCCGTGGCCGGGCTGCTCCTCGCCGGCCCCGTGGCCGACCGCTACGGCTCGAAGGCCGCCTGCGCCGGCTGGTTCGCCCTGGCGGCGGTGTTCCTGTTCCTCCTCAGCGTACCGTTGCCGCTCGTGCTGACCTACCTGGCGGTCTTCGTCACGGGCTTCTTCGTCTTTAGCGCGCAGGTTTTGCTCTACGCCTATGTCAGCCGGCACTACCCGACGAGCGGGCGGGGAACCGCTCTAGGCTGGGCCGCCGGGATCGGGCGCATAGGCGCGATCTGCGGCCCCCTCCTCGGCGGCCTCCTCCTCGGCGCCGGGCTCGCCGTGCCGTGGGGCTTCTACGCCTTCGCCCTCGTCGGATTGCTCGGGGCGATCTTCATCTTCGCGGTGCCGAGGTCTCCCGCGGACGAGGCCAGGAGGACGGGGGTATCCCCCGAGGCGGCGACGCGCTAGATTGGGCCCGCGAATGATCTTCTGGAAGGAGCGCTCGTGCGGACGCGGGTAGGGATCGTCGGGGGCGGGCCGGCGGGGCTGTTGCTCTCGCACCTCTTGCACCTGCGAGGTATCGAGTCCGTGGTGCTTGAGGCGCGCAGCAGGGAAGATCTGGAGTCCGAGATCCGGGCCGGCGTCCTCGAGCACGGCACGACGGAGCTGCTTATGGAGACCGGCGTCGGCGACCGGATGCGGAGAGAGGGCGCCGTCCACCGCAGCGTCAACCTCCAGTTCGACGGACGCCGCGAACGCATAGACCTCGAAGGACTGACCGGCAAGACCATCACCCTCTACGGCCAGCACGAGGTCGTAAAAGACCTGGTCCGGACCCGTCTGGAAGCCGGCGGCGAGGTTCTCTTCGGGGCAAAGGGCATCGAGCTTCGGGACCTCGGATCCGAAGAGCCGAAGGTGCGCTTTCTCAGGGAGGGCGAGGAGCGCGAGCTTCGGTGCGACTTCGTCGTGGGGACGGACGGGTTCCATGGGGTGTCGCGCAAGTCTCTACCCGATAGGGTCAGTACCGAGTACGAGCGGCGGTACCCGTTCGGGTGGTTCGGGATACTCATCGAGGGGCCGCCGTCCACCGAAGAGCTCATCTACGCGCTCCACGAACGGGGGTTCGCGCTCGTCAGCACCCGCTCGCCCGAGATACAGCGCCTCTACTTCCAGTGCGACCCGAACGACGAGGCGGGGAACTGGTCGGATGACAGGATCTGGGCCGAGTTGCACGCCCGCCTGGACACCGAAGACGGCTGGACCGTAAACGAGGGCAACATCATCCACAAGAACGTCGTCCAGATGCGCTCCTTCGTCTGCGAGCCCATGCGCTACGGCCGCCTCTTCCTCGCCGGCGACGCCGCCCACATCGTCCCCCCGACCGGCGCCAAGGGCATGAACCTCGCCGTCGCCGACGTGCGCGTCCTCTCCAGGGGGCTGACGGAGTTCTACGCGTCGGGAGAGACGGAACTCCTCGATGGCTACTCGGAGACGTGCCTGCGGCGCGTGTGGAAGGCGAGCCGTTTCTCGTGGTGGATGACCTCGATGCTGCACCGCTTCGACGGGGACGACGCTTTCCAGTACAGGATGCAGGTCGCCGAGCTCGACTACGTCACCGGCTCGCGGGCCGCCGCAACCTCGCTCGCCGAGAACTACGTCGGCCTGCCGATGGAGCGGGGGTTCGAGGCTCAGGCGAAGGAGCGGGCATCCGCATCCTGACCGGCGGGCAAGGACGGAGAACAGGGGAGAGGAGATTGTCCATGAAGGCGACGGCGGCGGTTGTGTGGGAGAAAGAGCGGCCCTTCTCGATGGAGGAGGTGGAGGTAGATGAGCCGCGGGCGGGGGAGGTGCTCGTCCGGATCGTGGGAGTCGGAGTCTGCCACACGGACCTGATCGTCCGCGACCAGTGGTATCCGGTCCCCCTCCCCGCCGTCCTCGGCCACGAGGGCTCGGGCGTCGTGGAGAGCGTGGGCCCCGGCGTCGAGAAGGTCAGACCCGGAGATCACGTCGTCCTGAGCTTCGACCACTGCGGCCACTGCGCCAACTGCCTCAAGGGACGACCGTCGTACTGCACCACCTTCTTCGAGCGAAACTTCGGCGGTCAGCGCATGGACGGCTCGACCGCGCTGGACAAGGACGGCCAGGCTCTGCACAGTCACTTCTTCGGCCAGTCCTCGTTCGCGACCTACGCGCTCGCCTCGCAGAACAGCGTCGTCAAGGTGCCACAGGACGCGCCGCTCGAGTCGCTCGGACCCTTGGGCTGCGGGGTGCAGACCGGGGCGGGGGCCGTACTGAACTCGTTAAAGCCCGAGCCCGGCTCCAGCATCGCCGTCTTCGGGACGGGGGCCGTCGGCATCAGCGCGATCATGGCCGCCGTGGCCGCCGGCTGCACGACCATCGTCGGCGTTGACGTGAAGCCCGAACGGCTTGAGCTTGCCCGCGAGCTGGATGCTACGCACGTGGTCAACGGCGCCGAGGTGGACACGGTTGAGGAGGTGGGCCGGGTCACCGGCGGCGGGCCCGCCTACGCACTCGAGACGACCGGCGTGCCGACCGTCCTGCGCCAGGCGGTGGACGCGCTCGCGCCGCTCGGGACCTGCGGCATCGTCGGGGCGCCCCCCGTCGGGACCGAGGTCTCGCTGGACTGGAACGGCGTCATGATCCCCGGCAAGACCGTGCGCGGCGTTATAGAAGGAGACTCTGTCCCTGACATCTTTAGCCCGCTGCTCATAGAGCTCAACCGGCAGGGCAAGTTCCCACTCGAGCGCCTGATCGGGTACTACGACCTCGATGAGATCAACAGGGCCGCCGAGGATGCCGAGGGCGGCGGTACCCTCAAGCCCGTCTTGAGGACCGGTTGAGGGAAGGATCAGGAAAGGGGGCCACTCGTTGGCCGAAGTAGTAGACCTGCGCGAGGCGGTGGCGCACCTCGTACACGACGGGGATGCCGTAGCACTCGAGGGTTTCACGCACCTCATCCCGACGGCCGCGGCGCACGAGATCATCCGCCAGGGACGCAAGGACCTGACCCTCATCCGGATGACGCCGGACCTGATCTACGACCAGATGATCGGGATGGGCTGCGCGCGAAAGCTCGTCTTCTCCTGGGGCGGCAACCCCGGTGTCGGCTCCCTCCACCGCTTCCGCGACGCCGTCGAGAAGGGATGGCCCGCACCTTTGGAGATAGAGGAGCACTCCCACGCCGGCATGGCCAACCGCTACGTCGCGGGCGCCTCGGGCCTCCCATTCGCGGTCCTTCGCGGCTACGTCGGCACGGACCTTCCGAAAGTAACACCTACCATCGCCCAGATCAGATGCCCGTTCACGGGCGAGGAGCTGATGGCGGTCCCGGCTCTGAACCCCGACGTCTCCATCGTCCACGCCCAGCAGGCGGACAGGCGGGGGAACGTGGCGATCTGGGGCATCTCGGGTATCCAGAAGGAGGCCGCGCTCTCCGCGCGCCGGGCCATCGCCACGGTCGAGGAGGTCGTGGACGAGCTTGCGCCGCACCCGTTCCAGATCGTGCTTCCGGCAGTGGTCTTTGACGCGATAGCTGTCGAGCCGAAAGGGGCTCACCCTTCCTACGCCGACGGCTACTACGACAGGGACAACGTTTTCTACGAGGCGTGGGACCCCGTCAGCCGCGACCGGGAGACGTTCCGCTCCTGGATGGGAGAGCACGTCCTCGGCACTGATAACTTCGGCGAGTACTTCAGGAGCGTCCGGGGCGAAGGGATGGTCGTGAAGTGACGGCGAACGGGGAGAGGGGCGAAGCCGCGGCCTCGTATACCGCGGACGAGATGATGACCGTGGCGGCCTCCCGCGAGCTAGCCGACGGGGCGGTCTGCTTTGTCGGCATCGGGCTGCCGAGCGAGGCGGCGAACCTGGCGAGGGCCACGCACGCGCCGGGGTGCGTGCTGATCTACGAGTCGGGGACCGTCGGCGCGAAGCCCGACGTGCTGCCGCTCTCCATCGGGGACGGGGTGCTCGCCGCGCACGCGGACTCGGTTGTCTCGGTGCCTGAGATCTTCAACTACTGGCTCCAGGCGGGCCGCGTGGACGTCGGTTTCCTGGGCGCCGCCCAGGTGGACCGCTTCGGCAACATCAACACCACGGTCGTTGGCCCCTACGAGAGCCCGAAGGTGCGCCTGCCCGGCGCTGGCGGGGCGCCCGAGATCGCCGCATCCGCGAAAGAGGTCATCATCATGCTCCGCCACAAGCCTCGCGCCTTCGTCGAGGAACTCTCCTTCGTCACCTCCGTCGGCCACGGCGCGGGCGGAAGCTCCCGGGAAGATCTCGGCTACCCCGGCGCCGGCCCGACCGTCCTCATCACCGACCTCGGCATCCTGCGCCCCGACCCACAGACGAGGGAGCTGACCCTCGTGGCGCTCCATCCCGGGGCGACCGTCGAGGGCGCGCGGGAGGCTACGGGCTGGGACCTGAAGGTGGCGGACGACCCGGGCACCACCGAACCCCCGACGGAGAGGGAACTTGAGCTCCTGCGCGACCTCAAGGCGAGGACCGAGGCGGCAAGGAGCGGCGCGTCTACGTGACATCGGGCCCGGCCAGAATGCGTCCAGAAGCCGCGACCGCAGGGTCGTGGGAGAGCAGGGGGATCCAGGCATGACACGGCAGACCGCGGGGGAGGCAGCCGGGCACCCGCCGTACCTCCACCCCGACTACAAGTCCACGCGCCTGCGGGCGCCGAAGGAGCCGCTCGTCATACTGCCGGGGACCCTCCCGGACGTAACCGGCCCGGCCTACGGTCGCGGCCGGGTCGGGGAGACGGACGCCGACCTGACGCGCCAGCATGAGGGCGAGCCTCTGGGGGAGAGAATCATCGTGGCCGGCCGCGTCCTGGACGGCGACGGGCGCCCGGTCCGAGATGGCCTCGTCGAGGTCTGGCAGGCGAACGCCGCGGGCCGGTACACTCACCAGAAGGACCAACATCCCGCCCCGCTTGACCCGAACTTCTCCGGTGCTGGCCGCTGCCTCACCGACGACGAGGGCCGCTACCGGTTCGTCACGGTCAAGCCTGGGGCCTACCCGTGGAAGAACCACGACAACG
>CADCUW010000163.1 GCA_902805985.1 uncultured Rubrobacteraceae bacterium | reverse complement strand
CTCTCGGGCCTCCGGGCGCCGTGGCCGGAGAGGGGGCCGGGGCTGTTGCACGCCCCGGCCCGGGGGCGCCGAAGCGGCGCTAGAAGACCGCGACGATCGGGCAGTTGGAGATGGCGGGCAGCGCCCTGAGCCCCTCGAGGCCGGCGTTGGGGCGTCCCTCCCCGCCGCTGGCGAGGAGCCCCTCCTCGAAGAGGTCGGCGACCTCATCGGCGTCGGTCAGGCGCCTCCTCTGGCCGCCGTCGATGGCCCCGTCCGTCCACACCGCGGGCGTGACGTCCCACACGGGGCTGTACCCGTTGTCGCCGGGTTCCTCCTGCGTGATGTTGAGCGGGTCGCCCTGGCCCAAGAGCGCGGACTCCAGCCCCTGGCGCTGGGGGTTGTTGACCCCCCTGGGGCCGTTGACGATCGGGATGATCGCCGAGCGGGCCGAGACGTCCCCGTCGTTGGAGCCCACCTTGGGGGCGGCGTCGAGGTTCGGGGCGAACGTGGAGCCCTCTATGGCCGCGATCAGCCTGGTCGAGCCCTCCTGGTGCAGGTACTGCAGCGGCTCGTCCTCGTAGAAGCCGTCGAAGGTGTCGAGCGTCACCCGGCGCCCCTCGCGATCGATGTCCACCACCGCGTCGTGCAGCCCGGACCCGTTGGCCACCTGCGAGGCGTTGAGCACGGTGCGGCCGTTGGTGGTGATCAGGGGGCTGTAGTCGGCGTCGCCGACGGCGCCGGGCCTGAACCGTTGCGGGGGGAACCCGTTCGGGCCGGGCACGACCACCCGCCGCGGGCCGAAGTCCACGGTCCCTGAGAAGCGCACCACGCCGTCGACCCTCCGGGCCCTTTGGACCGCCTCGGTGCCCAGGGCGTTGGTGAGCTTGGCCGCGTGGTTGACCCCGCGCCTCTGGGCGCCGTCTTTGCTGGAGGACTCGGTCACGACGTACCAGACCCTGCGCCCGTCGTGGGTGCCCTTGAAGAGCGGCAGGGTCACGGTCCCCGCCTTCCTGTCCAGTTCGGTGGCGCTCGGCAGCACGTCCGCGCCGCCGCCGGTCCTTTCCTGGCCCGAGGCCGGGATGGCCGAGAGCGCGAGCGCTATCGCGGCCGCCAGGGCCGCTAGTGCGGTCGTGATCGCGAGCGGTGCCTTTAGTGTTCGTTCCATTGCGCGGCCTCCTCGGACGACGACAGAAAATCTTTCTCGAGGAGCATAAGAGGTACATGTTACGTGACCCTTACGTGGCTCTTAATTGTCCGTAACGTCTTTCCGGAGGGAAAGACTAGATACGCGCGGATCCGGCTCGAATCCATAAGCCGTCCCGGGATGCTGTCGAGCGTTACGATAGCGGCTACGCGAACTTCCTAGAACCCGCTCAGGCCGAAGTTCCCGGC
>CADCUW010000162.1 GCA_902805985.1 uncultured Rubrobacteraceae bacterium | reverse complement strand
GCATGAGGGCCTCCGGGCGTCGGGAGCACGGACGTGCGCATCCTACTCCCAAGGCCCTCAGTAGCGACCAAACCCC
Organism: uncultured Rubrobacteraceae bacterium; assembly: GCA_902805985.1. Lineage (GTDB taxonomy): Bacteria > Actinomycetota > Rubrobacteria > Rubrobacterales > Rubrobacteraceae > Rubrobacter_D. The sequence goes on along the minus strand of CADCUW010000162.1, from coordinate 6,986 downwards.
CTTTGCCAAACTCCCTCTAGGAGGGAGATTCCACGAAGTCCGTCCTGAGGATGGCTCTCCGAGCCGCTACCTCGCGGGCTCGGCGGCCCCAGAAACGGCCACGTTGAAGGCGGCCCCCTCGGGCATGCGAGAGTCGTCCTCGTTGTAGACCAACCACCTCTCGACGTCTTCGTCGTAGAGGACGCCCACGGGGTGGTCGTTGTAGACGCCGTTCCCGCCACCGGGGTTCCAGTTCTGGGTCACCGAAACCTCCGTCCCCGGCTCGCCGTTGGTCAGCAGGTTGTCGAGGTAGGTGGCGTTGCCCACGGTATTGGGGAGCGCGGTGCGGTGGACGAACCCCAGACCCGCCGGCGGAACGACGACCTCGAAGGCGGAGCCGGCCGGCACCGCGGCGAGGTCCTGGTTGAAGATCGCCCACCTCTCCTTCGTGGGCTCGTACCACACGCCTACGTTGTGTCCGTAGGCGGCGCCCGCTTGCCCGCCCCGACCGGGGGACGGCTGGGCGAGGACGACGGCGTCGGGGTCGCCGTTTATGCGTGGGTGGTCGAGGTAGGTGTAGTCCCCGCGGCTGTTCGCGCCGGTGGCGGCGTGGACGAAGGCGGTCTCCTCGCCGGCCTTTTCGCCAGCGTCGGCGCCTTCGGTGCCTTGCGCGGCCCCTGACGCGGCCCCCGACGCGGTCCCTTCGGCGTCGGTCTTTGGGTCCGCGGGATCACCAGCGGCGCCAGATCGCGCGGCCCCCTGATCGTCCGTCGGGCGCGCCTGACTACCCTTGAGCAGGACCGCAAGGTCGCCTCGCAGCGCCAGGGCGCCGACCGCCCCCACGCCCGCGGCCAGCACGAAGGCGAGGGCCGCGAGGGCGGCGTACAGCAGCACCCTCACGGGCAGAGAACGCCCCCTTAGCCATAGCCTCATGCGTGGTCTAGCCTCCCGTGGATGTCCCACGCGAACTCGGCCCCTGTCGAAAACCCCACGCCCCGCACGCTCGCTCCCCGTCCCTTTCGGTCTCCTTCGCGCCACGCCCTGCTCTGCTCCTCGAGGAGCAGAGCAGGATAGCAACGTCATGGGGTTTTACCCTATTCACCCGAGTGCGTGGAAGGGGGGTTCTACGAACTTCGCCTCGAGGGGGCCCAGGGTTTGATTCGTCCGCCCCGCGCTGCTTTACTGGCCGCGCTGTTGCGATAGGTAGAGGCCGCGAAGCCCGCCCCGCAGTTGGGCGCCGAAGGGGGCCGGCAGAGCCAGTGGCGCAACCGTCTACCCGACAAGAGAAGACCCCACTGGGGTCTCCCGCGGAAGGACGGTGGCCACACGAAGAGGTTCCTCGACACTCTCAACACGCCGATGGCCGCGCTCGTCACACTGATCGTGGTGGTGGCCGCGAACTCCTTCCTCTACTTCGGCTACTACGCGCCCGCGGTGACGCCCCCACCGACAACGAAGGCCACCCCGCTGGCCGACGAGGGCACGGGCCCTTCGACGGTCGCCGAGCCGACGGGCGTTCAGGAAGAGGGAGGGCAGGGGCTTCGGGAAACGTCCGGCGAGACGGTCCCGAGCAGGGGGGCGGCCACCACGGCCAGCCCCAGCACATCCCCTGGCGCTAGCCCCAGCGCGTCCTCTAGCGCTAGTGCCTCTCCGTCTCTCCCGTGAGCGACCCCCCGACGATATCGCGGCACATCCAAGCCCCTTGTTCCTTATATTCACCGGAGTGCGTGGAAGGGAGATTCTCCGAAATCCGTATACCGAATAGCTTCCGCTACCAGGGCTCGCCACCGTGGCGCTCGATAGACCGGCGCACCATCTTGTGCCTCTCGCGGGCTATCGCGGCGCCGGACTGATTCACCGTGCCGGGGTTGCGCTCGGCCCAGCGGTCCACGAGGCGCTCGTGCTCCCCGACGTCCACGAGCGTCTCGCAGCGCCACCACCCGTCGTAGACGGCCGTCCGCTCCCTCTGCTCCTCGTCGCCCGCTTCCGCCAGCGTCAATCCTCCGCCTCGAAGCCGTCGAGCAGGTCCCGCCCATACTCAGACCGGTGCCCGTCGATCCACACCACCAGGGCGGGCCTCCCAAGCTCCATCCCCGCGTACAGCACGGTCGCCACGGCGGGCGTCTCCCTGCGGGCGTAACGGCGCACGACCTCCAGCCCTCCAGCACGTCTTTCGGCACCCGCACAGGCCCTTCCCCGTTCACCCGCCGGGCTCCCCACGTGACCCGCGCCGCCACGGCCTCCGCGCGAGGAGGGCCGGGACGCAGGCGCCCACCGCCGCGCCGAAGAGTCCCAGCGCGAAGGGGTTGATTGCCCCGAGCCAGATTCCCGCCAGCATCCCGGCGCCTCCGCCGACCAACACCGCCGCGGAGACGACCGCCACGGCCTCGCTCGCCTTCCTCAGCCCATGAGCCTCCTCGACCCGCCCCCGTGCTTCCTCCTCCGGGTCGTCCCGTTGAGGGGGGGCCATCTCGAGTGCGCGGGCGGACGTCGATCCCATGCTCCTTGCCTCCTATCCTTTGAACACCCTACGCCACCAGCCCCGCCGCTCCGGGCCCCCTGTGGTCGCCTGAGAGCCTCCGGGGGCCGGGGTGGGGTCTTGGGTAGGGGCGGGGCTCTCGCGGGATTCTTGCGCCTCTGCGGCCTCGACGGTGGGCGCTTCCAACTCCCCTAGCCGCGTGGCGAACATCGCCGTGAGCTGCTGCTCCCGCTCCAGGGCCGCGTCACGCCTGCGGATCTCCTCCGTGCGCTGCTCGAGCTCCCGGTCCCGGACGGCTATGACGCCCTGCAGGTACGCCACCTGCTCGCGCAGCGTCTCCACCAGCTCGCCCCGTTTTTCCGTTTGGTCGGATGTTTGGTTCTGACCCTGCGATGTAGGGTCAACGTTTGGTCGTGTTGGGTCAACCTTCAGTAGAACGTAGACTGTGCCCCCGGGTCCGGGCGGCTCCTTGATAGCGTCAAGCTTGTCGCGCTTTATCCGGGTCCTGACCGCCTCCGCGGTGATGCCGAGGATCTCGGCGGCCTCGGCCACGGTGACGCGGCGCTTGTCGGGTCCGTGTTGGGTCGCTGTCCGGTCCGCGTCCATGCGGACATACTAGACCCTTCGGGGACCCCGCGCAGGTCGGGAGGCGGCAGCGTCGTGCGCCTTGCGGTCTTTTGGGAGTCCCTACGCGCCGGGCAGGTTGGAGAGCATGCTCTCGAAGGCGGCCGAGAGCGCCAGGACGAGCAGGTACATCGTGGTGGCGAACAGCATCATCCGCCACCCGACGTTTGCCGCGCCCGGCCGATGCCCTTCAAGAACCGGTCCGAGGCCGGCTCCTTCGCCACCAGGCCGACCACGAGCAGAACCGTGCCCAGGCCGACGAACAACGGCAGCCAGGGACCGAAAACTTCCATGAGGGTGGCTTCCATGACGCGAAGGTTAGCCCGACCGGAGGCGACGGAACATCGGCCAGGTGGAGTATTTGGCGTCTCCCGCGCAGGCCGGGAGATGGCGACGTCGCGGCCTTATTGCTCGTTACTCTTCCGGTTGGTACATCCAGTTGATCTTGGCCCAGGGGTAGAAGATCGACTGCCGCTCGGGCTCGCCCTCGATCTCCGACTCTAACTCGACCACATCGCCCTCGGGGTCGGCCTCGAACTCCACAACCTCGGACTCGACCTCGACTATCCCGTGGCGGACGACCACGCCCCTGTCGTTCACCTCCTCAAGCGTGCCCACCGTGTCGTCGCCGTACATGTCGGTCCCCATGATCACGGTCATCCCTATCCAGTCTGCGGGTCTTGTCATCTCGTCCTCCCCGGTCGCTCGCTCGTGTCGGGGCATCTTAACCCTGGGGATCCCGCGCAAGCCAGGAGACTGCGCCCTCGCACGTCTGGCGCCGCCGTGGAAGGCTTGTCACCTCCCTCGGATGGGTAAGCCCCCGTGTATCCGAGGAAAGGGGCGTCATGGTTAGGGTATTGGTAGGCAAGCGGAATGGTCCCGCCTTCTCCGGCTTCTGGGCTGAGTTCGAGGGCAAAGAGGTTAGCTCCTACGAGGACAAGAAGGGTGATAAGAGCATCGTCTACACACTCTACAGATGCCCCACCGAAACCGGCGAGGCCTACCGGGTGCACATCGCGGACGAGGGCAACCCCGCGAACCCCGTGTACGAGTTGCACCCGAACGACCCCGACCCGGACATCCAGGGAGTAGGCGCCGATTACTCGGACCTCTGGCAGGACGAGCAGGTGGTGGCTAAGTACCCGTTGTTTGTCAAAGATTTGGTGGACTACTTGCCCATTCGTCAGTTGGACCCACAACCTCGCGGGTTCTAGTCTCGGGACCGAGCGCTCGATACCACGCTCATTCGGAGAGGTCCTCGACAGGGGCGACGATGGCGGTCCACTCCGCGGAGTAGAACGACCGGCTCCACTCGGGGTCCGGCGACTCGGCCACGGCCACCCCGAGCGGGTGGTGCGGCACGTCCTCGCCGCGGAGGCGTTGCATGTTCACCATGAAGGATTCCTGCAGCGCACTTTGCGGGAACCTCTTCATCGTGCCGTCCTTCTGGGGGACGACGACCATCTCCCCCTCGGCCTCCCTCTCCAAGCGCCTGAGCCGGTCCCTAAGCCCCACCGCTCTCACCCACCCTCTCGCCTACATCGATTCCAGAGACGGCCCTGCTAAGGAACGGCAAGCCGCTGCCCTTATCCAGGAAGGCGCCCGGGTCGTGCCCGTGGTCGAAGAGCCGGAGGATGTTCGCGGGCGTCTCGTGGTGGCTACCCTCGCCCGTCTCCCGGGCCCACTGGTGGACGATGAACTCGAGGGGGACGTCGCCATAAGCCACGAACTCAGTACCGCACGCGGGGCAGAGGAGGGTCATGGTCTCCCCTTTCGCGGCCTCCTCCAGCTTCAGGAGGCGCCCCCGGAACCTACCCACTGTTCGGCCCCATCAGGCCCCGAAGGTCCGCGAAGTCCCGGCTAAGGGCGAACTCCCCAGCCCTGTTGTAAAAGGCCTCGGTTTCCTCGTCGTAGACGAGCCCCAGGCCGGTCGGGGCCTCCATCTCCTCCCAGAACCACACCTCGGCTATGGTCGCAGGGGAAGCCATCACGGGCCGGCCGTCACGGCTGCACGTCACCCTGCCGTCCTCCGCGATCACGAACGGGGGCTCCCGAAAATGCTTCTCGTTCTGTTGCTCGGCGCCCTCGCGGATCATGGCCAGCCGCTTCTCGCGCTCGGCGGCGCTCTCCGTGGGGGAGACCGTCTCGGATTCGCCCGCCAGCTTGCGCAACCTTCTCTCGAGGCTCATCCGGTCCTCCGTGCCTGCAAAGCCGTCTCCAGTTCCTCCATGCGTTCCACCAACTCCTCCTGCTCGCGGGCAGTCAGGCCGTCCCTGACGCACGCCCTAGCGCCGTTGAGGAGTTGCCCCGCGACGGCGCCGGCGGCGCGGTCTACCTCCCCGTCAAGGACCTTGTCGGCCAGATCCTCGAATCGCCTCTGCAGCCGCGCGAGCTCGGAGGATGGGCGGCCCCGTCCGCCCCGCTTGCCGCCCTTCGGGGCTCGGCTTCGGCGGGCTTCGGCCTTGTCCGGGTCGTGGCCGATGCACCACTCGGAGTTGCGCATAGCTTGCGCCCGACACCTGCCACCGTCGGCCTTGATGCCGTTGCACAGGCTCATAGCTTGCCCCCCTCCCCCCTCAGCTCGTCCAGTCGACCCCGTATGGCGGCCGTCGTCTCCTCTACCTCGACCGCCTCCTATGGGTCCACCTCGTCTAGCCCGACTCCCGCCCGGGCCTGGGCCGACCGGATGCGCGCCAGGGCCTCCGTCAGCCCCAGGACCTCGGCCGAAGCCGTCTCCCTGCGCCTCGTCGTCTCGTTCATGCTCCGCTCCTCATGGTCGGTTTCCTCCTTACTAGGAACTATTGTTTGTAGTAAAAGGCTTTAAAAAAAGGCCCCCTGTCCGCGGGCGGTGGAATGACGCATCTCACCGCCCCGGTACCACTAGGCCTCCAGGTGGGGGAAGGCGTGTTGCGCTGTATTATGGATGGATTCACGCCTCTTCCCCCGGGTGTCTTCTACGCCACGCCTCCCTGAGCTCGTCGGCACGTCCCTCCCGCTCGGCGCTGACGAACTCCATGATGGTCCGCTCGAGTCCTCTGTCCTCCTCAAGGGCTGAGCGGTTGCCGCCCATGACCTCGGGGGCAAGCTCCAGGCCCCGGGCTTCGAGGCGCTTTATCTCCCGCTTGACCTCTTCGGGCTTCACGCCGCCCCTCCACGCTCGGCCTTGCCCCCGAAGTGCTCGCGGGCCAGCTCGAAGACCTGTCCGGGCGCCTGGACGATTGGCTTGTGGACACTCACCCAAGAACCCCAATAAGGGACCACACCGCCACCGCGCCGAAGACGAGGAAGCACACGGCCGCCCAGCGGGAGGTCACCCTGTCCCCTGCCAGCACCCCCAGCACGTAGTAGCGCCCCATTGCCACCGTGGCCACGAGCGCCACCAAGAAGAAGAGGAGCCCCAACGTGCCGTTTCTCACGCCGCTCCCTTCCGGACCCGCAGGGCCGCGTCCCAGCCCGCCCGCATATAGCCCCGCAAGGCTTCGAGGTATCGGCCTTCATCTTCAGCGACCGCCGCGTCGTGAGCGGCGTCCTGGTGGGGGTGGAGCTCCGGGGAGGCTGCCGACTCGGGGTAATGCTCCGCGAGGAAGCGCATGGCTTCAGACGCCCTCTCTCCGGCCCATTCGATATCCCAGGCCATCAAGCCACCTCCTCTGCCGGCGCGTAGACGAACCGGGCGTCCCCAAACTCGGGCAAGATCTCGACGTGGTATCCCAACGCCTCGACGGCGCGGGGAACGTCCTGGGAGCGGAGGCCCTCGTCTTGGGCCATCCCGCACAGGAGGCCCATGCGTATTCGGCCGTTGTGTTGGGTCCTAACGAGCCGGCTCACGAACGCCAGGACGTCCGGGGGTACCGGGTTGCGCCGGCGTTCCTCCTCCTCGCGGGCCTCCCGAATCCTCCGCTCG
>CADCUW010000161.1 GCA_902805985.1 uncultured Rubrobacteraceae bacterium | reverse complement strand
TGCAGGCCGGCGAGCCGCATGGGATCTCCCCGATAGGGCCCTGCCACATCCGCAGGATCGAGGGCGGCATCCTCGCTTTGGGTTGCGACATGTGGTACGACACCAACCCCTACGAGGTCGGCTACGGCTACAAGTGGATGGTCGAGCTCGAGCAGGAGCAGGACTTTATCGGCAAGGAGGCCTTGAGGAAGGTTAGCGAGGAGGGTGTGGGCCGCAAGCTGGTCGGCGTCGAGATCGGGGGCGCCAACCTCGGCACCTACAACGACGGCTCCATGATCGACTACTTCCCCGTGCTTGCGGACGGCGAGAGGATAGGCAAGGTCACCTCGGCCTGCTACTCCCCGCGCCTGGAGAAGAACATAGGGTTCGCCATGGTGCCCGTCGAGTACAGCGAGATCGGCGTCGAGCTTACCGTGGAGCGCCCTGAGGAGACGGTCTCGGCCACGGTGGCCGACCGGGTCTTCTTCAAGCCGGAGCACGCCGAACAGAAGCTCACCGCCACGAGCTCCAGCCAGGGCGCGTAGCGGCAAAGAGCGGTAGGGGTCCGCGGCGCCGATCCGGCGCCGCGGCCCGGTGATCCCCAGACGATAAGAGGACCGTGTGATGCAGGACAGGAGGAGCGGGCTGGTCGAGGCGCTGCGGAGACCGAGGTACGAGGTGATACCGCTCCCTGGGATCGAGGACGGGGTCGCCGGGCACGTCCCGAAGCACGTCAAGCTCACGGTGACGGCCTCACCGAAGAAGGGCATCGAACCCACCCTCGCTCTGGCCGAACGGCTCTCGGCCGAGGGTTTCGGGGTCGCCCCGCACCTCTCGGCGCGGCTCGTCCGGGACAGGGCGCAGCTGGGCGAGATCCTGGCCCGGCTGCGCGAGGCGGAGATCCGGGACGTGTTCGTGGTGGCGGGCGACGCGCCGGAGCCCGCCGGCGAGTTCGAGGGCTCCGGCGCGCTGCTCGCAGCTATGGAAGAGATCGGGCACGGTCTCGACGAGATCGGCATCACCGGATACCCGGAGAGCCATCCGCTCATAAGCGACGAGGCCACCATACGGGCGATGTACCAGAAGGAGCCGTACGCGACCTACATAACCAGCCAGATCTGCTTCGACACGGACACCATCAACGACTGGGTCCTGCGGGTGCGCCGACGGGGCGTGGGGCTCCCGATCTACGTCGGGATGCCGGGCGCCGTGAACATGGCGAAGCTCATGCGCATCTCCTCGAGCATTGGCCTCGGCGAGTCGGCCCGCTTCTTGCAGAAGTACGGCAACTGGTTCTGGCGGATGTTCATGCCGGGCGGCTACAGCCCCGACGCCCTCGTCGAGGGGGTGTCCGCCTCTCTCGGGGACCCGGAACGCAAAGTGCGCGGTTTTCACATCTACACC
>CADCUW010000160.1 GCA_902805985.1 uncultured Rubrobacteraceae bacterium | reverse complement strand
TGCCGCGGAGAAGGGACCGCGCGACGTTTACGTGACGCCCTCCGACCGCCTCTTCGTCGCCGGGGTGACGCTGTTGCCCGGCCTCTTCGACCGGGTCCTCCGGTCCTGGGCGAAGGACTAGGACCTCCTGGGCTTCAGGGAGAGCGCGCTGACGCGCCTGCGGCGCTACCGGGGCGAGGCCGACCGTTCGCTGGGGCTCGTCAGGGAGGTCGAGGACGTCACGCGGCGGTTCTCCGAGCGGCTCTTCGGCGGGCTGGAGCACGCGGCGGTTCTCGGTCGGGAGGCCGGGTTCGAGATCGAGGCCTCCCACACCGGAGGGCTCTTCGTCCTCGGCGTCGTCCTCGCGCCCGGCGCGGAGGCGCGGGCCGGGTTCGGGGTGGTCGGGGGCGCCGCGGCGGAGACCGACGAGGACCTCATGCACGAGGAGTTGAGCCGGTACAGCCTCGACCCTACCGGGTACTCCGGGCGCGTGCTCGGCTGGTCGCGGGCGGTCGGCGAAGACCCGTGCCAGACCTTCGCCGTCTACCGGGATGGGATCTGGAAGACAAAAGGCGTCTTCGTGGCGAGGGCCCGCGGCAACGTGGACGACCCCGACGATGTCCTGGGCGGGTTCTGCCTGAGGATACTCGGCAGGCTCATAGACCTCGCCGCGACGACCGGGGGCGTGGGCCGGCGGTGGTCGGACACGGGCGGCTACGACCTCGCCCGGTACGCGGACGGCGATGCCGCCCCGACGGAGCTGCGCCTCCCCGGCTAACGTCCTTCGGGCCCTCTCGCCGAGAGGATTTCGTAGGCGGGCAGGCCACCGCCAGGGACCGGGAGCAACAGGCCGTTGCCCACGAGCTCGTCGATTGCCCCCGCGATTGCCTCGTCCGGGTGGTCCTTCAGCGTGCTGCGGAGGTCCTTGCGGTTGATCTCACCCTGCGCCAGAAACGAGCAGAGGCCCGCATACAGAACCCTGGCGGCAGGGGAGATCGGGAGCGCCCACACCTCGGGCTCGTACCAGAACAGGCCGATGCCCGCCGCGTTCTGGGGCTTCTCGCCGCGGGCGTCCCTGAGCCTGACGACCTCCGGGAGCCCGCGCTTTTCCACTACAGGACTGTGCGGACGGTCTCGCCGACGGTCGGGGTGTGGATCTTGTGGTCGGGGGCCAGGCGGAAGGCGAGGTCGCTGATGCGGCGGCGGGAGCCGTGGATCAGGATGATTTGTCGCGGAGAGAGCTTCCTGGTAATACCCAGCAACTCCTCCTGCGTGCAGTGCGCCGCGAAGCTTACCTGCTCGACCCGCCACCGCGCCTCCTCGCCATCGGCCCTGTGCGCCCCGTAGGATGAGGCGGCGTTGGAGGGGAGGATGACCGCGTTCTTGGGGTCTCCTTCGAGCCTGCGGC
>CADCUW010000159.1 GCA_902805985.1 uncultured Rubrobacteraceae bacterium | reverse complement strand
TCGGCGCGTATGGCGGTGTGGTGCAGTTCTTCCCGCTGATAGTGGCCGTGTTCTTCTGGAAGCGGGCCACCACCGCCGGGGCCTGGGCCGGTCTGATCGCCGGCAGCCTGGTCACCCTGCTGTTCACTTTCTTCGTGACCACGCCGTTCGAGATCCACGCCGGGATATGGGGCTTCATCGCCAACATTATCTTGCTGGTCGGCGTAAGCCTCGCCACGAAGCCGATGTCTGAAGAGCATGTTAAGAGGTTCGTGGAAGGCTCCAAGGCTCCGTTGGAAGAGATCGGCGAGCCGCAAACCTCCCAACCAAGCGCCTAGGAGGCCTAGAGGGGTGCACACAGACTACGCTTTCATCAACGGAGAAGTCATAACGGTCGGGCCCGACGACCGTGTCTTTCAGGCAGCTGCCGTCAGGGGCAAGGAGATCTGCGCTGTCGGTACTACCGAGGAGGTGCTGGGCCTTGGCGGTCCGGAGACGCAAGTCGTAGACCTCCGAGGCAACTCGTTGCTTCCCGGCTTCATCGACTCCCACCTGCACATGCTCCTCTACGGCACCAACCAACTCGGGGTGGATTGCAAGAACGACGTCGGAAATATCGAGGGCATAAAGGCCCGGCTTGCCGAGCGCGCTCGGACGAGCCGAGCGGGCGAATGGGTCCGCGGTTGGGGCTACAACGACCAGAAGCTGGCCGAAGGCAGGCATCCGTCTAGAGACGATCTGGATGAAGTCTCCAAAGACCATCCCATCATCGCCGTCCGGACCTGCAACCACATCTCAGTCGTAAATTCCAAGGCGCTGGAGCTGCTCGGGATCACCCGAGACACGCCCGACCCCGAAGGCGGCCAGATCGATCGCGGCGAGGACGGTGAGCCCACGGGCGTGCTGAAGGAGACGGCGCATATGCTGGCCTTCGAGGCGTCGCGGTACTCTACCGAGGAGATGATGGAGGCCCTCGCGATAGCCGACCGGGACTTCGTACGCCTGGGTATCACCAGCATCCACGAAGCCGGAGGGTACGGGCCGGACCAGATGCGGGCCATGTACCGGGTCGTCGCCGAAGGGCGCGTGAAGGTCAGGATCTACGCGATAGTCTGCTCGCTCAATCGGTCCGAAGAGTTCGTGAGCAAGATGGTCGCGGCGGGCCTCGTTACGGGCGTAGGAGACGAGCGATTCAGGGTCGGGCCGGCCAAGATCTTCACGGACGGCTCGAGCAGCGGGCCCACCTGCGCGACACGCGAGCCCTACACCAGCGATCCGAACTACTCCGGCATTCTCTACTACTCGCAGGAGGAGATCGACGATATCCTCGGGGTCGCCCATCGGGAAGGATTCCAGATCACCGCCCACGCCATAGGCGATAAGGCCGTGGAGATGGTCATGAACTGTAT
>CADCUW010000158.1 GCA_902805985.1 uncultured Rubrobacteraceae bacterium | reverse complement strand
ACGACGAGCAGGCCCAAGCCGACCAAGAACAGCGCTATTCCCCCCAGGCGCACCATGTCCCATGTAAGCTCCCCCCACCAGAGGCGGTAGGCGGCGGGGTTCACGGGCGAGAACAGCAAGCTGCCCAGCATGACGCAGGCGATGGAGAGGTCGGAGGGCGAGGGGTCTTCCCGCCAAGAGAGAACGGCCAGGGAGACCCCGGCCACGAAGCCCAGGAAGAAGATCGCCGAGGACACCTTGCCGGGTGCCTTCTCGGGCGGGCGTCCGACGATCCGCCTCAGCAGCCGGGCGTTACCTCGCTGTCCTGCGAGGGTCACGTTCACGCTCCTTCGTTGTATTGGTGCGATCGCTTCCGACGGACCACGTAGAAGATCGCGCAGACCGCGGCTGCGAGGCCGACCGTCCACGGGAGACCCACCCACTCGTAGAGCAGAAGGAACCCGAAGGCGACCAACGGAACGGAGAGGAGGGCCTGGAGGACCGAGAACCAAAGCGAAAGCGTCTCGTTGCCCCGCCTCAGCAGCAGGCCCGACGCACCCTGCGAGACCAACACCTGCCCCAAGCAGAGCGCCAGCAGCCGCGCGTACTGGTCGGCGGGGGAGGAGACCCACCCGGCTTCCGGCAAGGCGTTCAGGACGAATATGACCACACCGAAGAAGATCGAGCGCCAGTGCCGGCCGTTGGAGTGTTCGAGGTCGGGACTGGTGCCGAGCCGGTCCATCAGCCTCATCAGGGGACGGGGCGTCTCGGTGGGCGGTGTGCTCATGGTACTAAGTGTACTATCGGCGTCTCGGCCACGATGCCGAACTTCGGAGAAGCCTCAGCGCGAAGCTCGCAGAACCCCTGCCTAACGAACCTCTCGGAGATGAACCGGAAGCAGCGAGGGCGGAGCGGCGGTCTCGTCGGGCCTGTCGGCTCGCAAGGGTCCGGGTTTGCGATAGCAGAACGGATATACTCCGCGGCATGCGGCTGTACTCGTTGTTGTTTGGCATGATCTCGCTGGTGGTACTGGTGATGTTCTTTATCTACGTGATCAGGGGCCCGGTCGATCCCCTGATCGCGGCCGGCCTCTTCGTCTCTTTTCTGGCCTGCGCGGCCCCGACCCTGCTCTTGCTTAGACCCTTCGCGCCTTCGGAGGAACTCGAGCGACGCCAGGAGGCCCGCCGGGAGCGGGCGAGGCAACGGGGCTTTACGGACGACCCTCCGACAGGTCGAGGGTCATGAGCAGCGCGTCCTCGTCGCCGTAGTAGCGGGGCCTGCGGCCTGTCTCGCGGAAGCCTAAAGACAGGTAGAGGGTCCTCGCGGCCCGGTTTGTCGGGCGGACCTCGAGGTGGACGAGGCGGGCGTCCGGGTAGGCTGAGAGGGCGCCCCGGATCATGGCCCGGGCGTGGC
>CADCUW010000157.1 GCA_902805985.1 uncultured Rubrobacteraceae bacterium | reverse complement strand
CCGGCGAACTCGTGGCCCAGGATGGTGGGCGGGCGCACGCCACCGGTCTTCTCGCCGCGCAAGATGCGCACGTCCGTCCCGCACACGGTGTTGGCCCCCACCGCTACGAGTACCTCGCCCGCCCCGATCTCGGGCGTGGCGACCTCCCTTACCTCCATCTCGCCGGGGCCGTTGAACACGGCTGCTATCATCCGTCTCCTCCTTGTGCCTGGGCTATTGCCGACGGCGGGTGGCCGGACGCGTGTCGGGTTCGACGAAGCCAAGGTTTCTCGCCCATCTCGCCGACCATCACCCTGTCGCGGCCGTGGATGCGGCATGCCTCAATTCTCATGGTTCGTTCCCTCCGTGAGCTGCTCCCGGAGCCTCTCCAGGGCGGGGTCGCCCAGGAAGTTCTCGATGGTGACGAGCTCGGTGTTCGGAAGGGCGGACCGAGCCCGGTCGGCCAGGTTGCGGTGGACGACCACCACGTCGGTGTCGGCGGGGATCGCCTCGATGGCCGCGTGGACCACGGTGAGGTCGTCCCTGCCCGCCTGCTCCACCTTCTTGCGGAAGATACCTGCCCCCATGGCGCTGCTGCCCATGCCCGCGTCGCAAGCGAAGACGACCTTGCGGACTTGTGCGGGGTCCAGCGACCGCCCCGCGGTCACCCCGCCGTCCCGCCCGGAGTCTCCGTCCAGCGCTCCGGAGAGCACCGACTGCCCGGCGGCCTTCATCGAGCGTGACTGGTCGGCGTACCTCTGCAGATCGCTCTCGTCACCCTCCTCACCCTCTGCCGAGCGGCGGCCGGTGAGCTTGAGGAGCGCCGACGTCACCAGGAAGCTGACGAGCGCGGCGACCAGGACGCCGGCGATCACGCCGACGTGGTTACCGACCGGTGTGAGCACCAGGTAGGCGAAGATGGAGCCCGGGCTGGGTCCGGCGGTGAGGCCGGCATCGAAGACCATGAAGGTCGCGATGCCGGACATTCCGCCGGCGATCATGGCCAGGATGGTGATCGGCTTCGCAAGCACGTACGGGAAGTAGATCTCGTGGATGCCGCCCAGGAAGTGGATGATGATGGCGCCGGGCGCGCTGTCACGGATGGTCTTGTGGGCCCCGAACAGCCAGAAGGCAGTCAGGAGCCCGAGCCCGGGACCGGGGTTGGAGGCCACCATGAAGAAGATCGACTTGCCCTGCTCGGCGGAGACCTGGAGCCCGAGGGGGTAGTAGATGCCCTGGTCGATCACGTTGTTCAGGAACAGCACCTTGGCGGGCTCGTTGAGTATCGAGAGCAGCGGGAGGGCCCCGGTGTCGACGAGCGCGTTGATCGCGGTGAGCAGCAGGTCGTTGACGTAGCTGATGGTCGGGCCGATGATCTCGTAGGTGGCGATGATCAGACCCAGTCCGAGGAAGCCGAGCGTGAAGTTGTTGACCACCATCTCGAAGCCGGACCTGATCTTGCCTTCGAGGGCGCGGTCGATCCGCTTGATCAGCCAGGCGCTGAGCGGGCCCATGATCATGGCGCCCAGGAACATGGGGATGTCGGCCCCGACGATCAGCCCGATGGCCCCGATGGCTCCGGCGACCCCGCCGCGCTGCCCGTGCACCAGCCGGCCGCCGGTGTAGGCGAGGAGCAGCGGGAGCAGGTAGGTGATCATCGGTTCCACGGGGGAGGCTAGGGACTCGTTGGGCAGCCAGCCGGTGGGGATGAACAGGGCGGTTAGCAGGCCCCAGGCGATGAAGGCCCCGACGTTGGGGATCACCATCGCGGTGAGGAAGCCACCGAAGGCCTGGAGGCGCGCCCGGAAACTGGATTGTCCGTCTGTCGTAGCGGGGTTCATGGGTAACTGCGTCACGATGGGTCTCCTTGCTGGATGGTTCCGTCGGCTCCGAGGTGGAAGGTCAGGTCGACCTTGCTGAGGTCGGAGCAGTTTAGGACGCGCTCGATGTTGAGGCGGTCGCTGCGTTCGTAGAATTCCGCCGCTGACGTGGGGCTGAGGCCGCCGCGGATCTTGCGGTCGACCAGTCGATCGCGGAGCAGCCGAGGGTCCGCGGTGATGAAGATGACGAAAGCGGCGTACGTCGAGAGGTCCCGCCAGCCAGGTTCGTCCAACAGCAGCCAGTTGCCCTCGACCAGCACCAGTCTCGCCGTGAGGCGCCGGCCGTCCGGGGCCACGTCGTGGAGCCTGCGGTCGTAGACCGGCCAGGTCACCTCCCGCTCTCGCGCGTCGGCCAGCAGGCGCGAGAGCGCGTCCACGTCGAAGGTCTCGGGCGCGCCCTTGATCGCGCTGAGAGGCGTCCGCTCGGTGGAGGAGTCGAGGTAGTGGGAGTCCAGGTACTCCTGGCGGTAATGAAAACCGTCGATCCCGACCGCGTCGAAGTCCAAGTGCTTGGCGCGGTCGCGCACCAGGGCGGCCAGGGTCGACTTGCCGGTCCCCGGCGGGGCCGCGAGGAACACGAACCTGCGGCCGTCGCCTCGTGGCCGCGAGGCGAGCGCGGCCAACTTCGGCACCAGCACCCGATCCAACAGGTCCTCGTCGACCCGGGCCTCGATGTCCACTCCGTCGACCACCAGCCGTCGCCGGGGACCACCGAGGCCCGTGCCGGAGCTATCGACTTTCGAGTTCAACCGCCCCAACTTCCGCTCGCATGAGCACCACTTGCCCACCTGTTGCGCAGGGCGATCGATCTACCGGGTCGTTCTCCCTGGAGCCGAACTCGACCGGCTCGGATAGCATTGCAAGGCTCAACCCCACCGTCTTTGCCCCGCTCTCGAACCGGACCTGAGGTTTCTCTACACCATGGGTTATTGCGACGTATGGGCCCAACTCTTTGGTGGTCCGGATCATGGCCGCGACGTACTCCTCTTCGGCTGCCTCGGAATCAACTAACAGCCGACCAGAGGTTTCGATTGCAGCCCGCCAGTCTTTGACTTCATTGCCGAGCGACACGGCACGCGTGTCCAAGGTGTCTTTTAGCATGGCCTTCCTTTCCGTAAGTTGTCAGTTCTCCTGAGAATGACTCTGAGGACACCAAGTTTAGGTAGCAGATAAATCAACTCCTCCGTAGCCGTAGAGCAAGCCCCCTATCGCCGAGATGGACGCAACGAGGTAAACCAAACCGCTCCGAGCGTTCCCTCCGCCCGAGGCTCGCGTAGACGCACCCGCCAAAATCTCCTCCTCTCCGGCCCCCGACAAGACAACCGCACTACTCCTCTTTCGGAATGTTGCGTATTGTCCCGTTGTGATGACTAAGAAGCCCTTTTTCCTTTCGATTTGTTACGTTACAGTTTTGTTTAGTTTTTGTCAAGAGTAGACTTGAAACGACGCGTAAGGTGCAATTAAACTCATGGGGTGGGAATCGAAGGGATCCGAGACGAAGCACGCGACGGTATGCAGTTCGCCGACGAGCGGCAGGCCCGCATAGCGGGGTTGGTGGCCGAGCGGGGACGGGTGCGGACGAGTCGGCTCACGGAGGAGCTTGAGGTGAGCGAGCCGACGGTGAGAAAGGACCTCAGCGCGCTCGAGCGCCGCGGGCTCCTCAAACGGACGCATGGGGGGGCGGTGGCGGTACGTCCCCCGCTTGAAGGCGAGTTCTCGGGGCGGGCGGGGCGCAACGCACAGGCGAAGCGCCTGATTGCGGAGGCATGCCTGGAGGAAATCGGGGAGGGCGACGCGGTCTTCCTCGACTCCGGGACCACGTGCGTGCAGATAGCGCGGGTTCTAGGGGAGTCGGGCCGGCGCGCGACGGTGCTCACTGACGCGCCGGCGGTGGCGGAGGTGCTCACTGACGCGCCGGCGGTAACGCACGTCCTTCTGGGCGGCCAGCTACGCAAGATCAGCGGGTGCCTCACCGGACCCCTCGCGCTGGAGAACTTGAATCGCTTCGCCGTGGACGTGGCCTTCATCGGGGCGAGCGGGATCACCGACAGCAGGGTGACCGTGTCCGAGCTGGGGGAGGCCCAGCTCAAGGCCGCGGCGGCCTCGCGCGCCGGGCGCGCGGTGCTGCCCGTAGACCGCACCAAGGTCGGGGTGACCGACTTCGCGCGGGTGTGCGGGCCAGAAGACGTCGACGTCGTAGTCACCGACGGCGCTGACGAGCATCTCGAGCAGCTCTGTGGGGCCCACCGGGTGCGGCTCGTGGTCGCCAACCGTCGGCCCGAGCCGTAGAGCCACGCCTCTTAGGGTGCCCCTGCTCGGAGGAGATCCTGGTCTTCTGCCGTGGGCAGGAGGAGGTCGACGGGCTCCTCGTTGACGGGCTCCTCGTCCCCGGGCCACGCGTCCTGCGCGTCCGAAGGGGCCCCTACGCGCCTCTGCTCGTCTTCGCCGGCGTCTTCCCCGAAGAGGCCGTGCAGGTGCGCTTCGACGAACCATCTCGGGGCCAGGGAGTCCACGGCGGCGTTCGCTTCGACCTTGGTCGAGTCGATGAACAGCTCCTCACCTCTTACGAGCCCGGCCTCGACGCACACCTCGACGATCCGCTCGAAGAATTGGCGGAACACCCGGGGGCCGTAGCGTTCCCTGATCCTGGTGAGGCTGGAGTGATCCGGGAGGCACTCGCCGAGGTCGTAGCCCAGGTACCATCTGAGGGAGAGGCGGTCGGCCACCACCTCCATGAGCCGCCGCTCGCTTCCGAGGTCCTCGAAGAACAGCACGAGCTGCAGCTTGAAGAAGACCACCGGGTCGATCGAGTGCCTGCCGCCTTTGGCGTACAAAGGCAGCACCAACTCGCGCACGAAAGAGAGGTCGACCCTCTCCTCCAGACGCCGGTAGAAGTTGTCCTTCGGGACCAGGGCCTCCAGGGAGAGATCGTCGGGCAGTGGCCGAAAGTTGCGCTCTTTGATGCCCATCATGGTAGCGATGCCTCCCGAGGCGAACGGTTGGAGAAGCAGTCTACCGACCCTGATGTCCGGCGGCTCGGCCAATAGGTGCATGCTTTTCAACACGCTGGAGCAAATACGGGACCGCGTCAGGCTTTTTGTCCGAAGCGGGGTGCTCGGACGGGGTTCCGGCCGCGGTGCGCTTGAGGCGGCCTACCGGCCGTCGCGACCCGCACGCCGTTTCGGAGGGCCCCCGTACGGCCGGCGGATCCCGAGGACGGCCGCTACACTGTCCTGGTGCCGAAGTCGACGCCCGGCGAGCTGACCGTGGACGGGATCGCGCTGGAGTTGGTCCTCCGACGCAAGCGCGTCAAGAACGTGAACGCGCGCCTGAGGGGATCCACGCTGCTGGTCAGCGCCCCGGCGGGCATGCCCGAGGAAGAGCTGGAGCCGGCCGTCCGGGGGCTCGCGAGCAGGCTCCTGCGGCGCGCGCACGCCGCGCGCGTGAACGGCGAGGGGGAAGCGCTGGCGCTGGCGCGCAAGGTGGCGGGGCGCTTCCCGGAGCCGCCCTCGGTCGGGAGGGCGCTGTTCGTGACCACGCAGAGGGCCCGCTGGGGCAGCTACTCCACCAGGACGAAAACCGTCCGGCTGAACGCCGCCTTGAGGGGGATGCCCGGGTGGGTGCTGGAGGCGGTCGTGGCGCACGAGCTGGCGCACGTGTTCCACCCGGACCACTCGGCGGCGTTTTGGGAGCTCCTCGGGCGGGCCTGCCCGGAGGCCGGCCGGGCGGAGGCGTTCCTCGCCGGGGCGGGCTGGTTCGCGCGGAACATCGACGTAATGCCGCCGGTGGAGAGGGAGCTCCTCCTGGCGGAGGAAACCCGCCGTGACGCCCGGGACGCGTAGCCAGGGCGAGGTGGGAAGGTTGGGGCAAACGGTCCCGCGGGTCCGTCCGACGATCCGGCGTTGGTGGCGCCGGCGGCCGCTTCCTATCCGCTCCCCCGCATCTTTATCCACCACCACAAGATGTAGACTCCGGGTCCCGGTGGTTGGTTGGCTTTCGGACCATCCTCGCGGCTCCAACGGCCCGGTTTATGCGGAATCCTGCAAGTGGACTTCGGGGAACACCCCTTCCACGCACTCGGCTGAATAGACCATATAGGGGAAACCTTAGGCAGGACGTGGGGTAACTATCCGACCGGCGCGCGTCCGCGGCTCGGGCGCCGGCGGCCCGGGATCTTCCGCGCGCCTCGCGCGGGCCTCGCGACGTGCGTCTACGGCGGCCTGGAGTTCGTCTATCTCCCGGTCGCTGCAGAAATCCCGGATGCTCTGGAAGTCTCTCAGCCTCCTCACGCCCCCCTTATGGCACCCCCCGGCGGGGCGCGCATAGGCCTCGTGGCACATTTCTTTAGAAAGGCACAAGAACTCCAGGGGGCCCCGGGACGTGTCTCGTTGCACCGAGGGCCCTGGACCGACCGGGACCGCACGGGCTTCCCAGAACCCCCTCAAGGCGAAGTTCGGAGAACCATCCTTCCAAGCACTCCGGTGAATAGGGGCAAGCAGGGCAATAAGCTGCAAATATAGTCCATCCGGGTGATGTGCCGATTCACACAATACTCTAACCTGCCTTTGTGGTCGGGCACCCCGCCGACCGCGGTACTCAGAAGGAGATCGCCCCCATGAACCGTCGCCCGCTCGCCGCCCTGGCCTCCGTGGTCCTCACGGTCCTGGGGATCGTGTTCCTGCTCCCCCCCAAGTGCGCCCACGCCTGCTCTTGTGCTATGCCTCCTGGTAGTCAGGACGCGCTAGCCGACTCGGAGGCCGTGTTCTCCGGGGAGGTGGTGGCCGTCCAGCAGGGGACGGCCACCGCCACAAGCCCGGGCTACGACACGGCCACCCTGCGGGTCTCCGAGGCGTGGAAGGGGGCGGGACGAGGCACCCTGGAAGTGAGGACGCCGAGCCAGGGGACGGCCTGCGGGTACCACTTCGAGGAGGGGCGGGAGTACCTGGTCTACGCCTACAAGGGGAAGCAGGGCCTCGAGGTCGACTCCTGCGGCGCGACCGAGCCGCTCTCCGGGGCGGTCGCGGACCTCGCGGCGCTCGGGGACGGCGAGAAGCCACAGGGAGGCGGGGTCCTCTCCGACACCTCGGGGGGTGTCTCGGTGCACGCGCTGGTAGGGCTGGCGGGGTTGGCGCTGGCGGTGTCGTTCTTAGTTGTGGTGCGGCTCGTGCGTGCCGACCGGACGCGAGGAGATTAGGGGGGTCATGATCCGGCGAGGACACCTCAGGGCCGCTATGGCATC
>CADCUW010000156.1 GCA_902805985.1 uncultured Rubrobacteraceae bacterium | reverse complement strand
GCCTTGTTGTTCTGGCTCATCGCGGAGGACCGGGAGAGGAGCTCGCGCTCGCGGGTTCTGAGCCTCGTTTCCGACGTGATCCTCGCCCTGCTTTTCGCCGGAGAGGATCGGGACTACCATTGGTGGATCTCAGGCTCCTTTTTGATCGGTCTTGCCGCCCTGGGGATCGCCCTGGGGATCGCCTTGCTCGGGCTGCTCATCCCCGGCCCACCGCCTTAGTTCATGCCTCGCCGCTCCGGTTCCCCCTCCTATCCTTATTACAGGAGTGCATGGAAGGATGATTCCGCGAACTTCGGGCGTAGGGGGTTCTCCGAAGTTCGTGGCGGGAGCGAATATGTGCCGTTCGGCCGGTCCGCCGCCGCCACCCTCGCGAGCCTCATTTCGAGATATCAGAGCAGACCTGCTCGTAAAGTGTGCAACGCATAGCCCTCGCAACGATGCCGGTATACCCTTGCATTCGGAAAAACTGGTCTCGGCGTCGCTTGCTACGCGCTCGCAGCATCGTCGCAACGCATTGTTCGGGTCACCGGGCGCGGCAACGTTGCGACCGTCACGCTCGGGCGAACGTCCGGCGGAAGGCCTCCTCGGCCGCGGCCCGGCCTTCTTCGGTGAGCACGACGGACTTGGCCTTGCTCTTCGGGTCGTCGATAAGGCCCTTTTCGTGGAGACGGTCCATGGCGTCCCAGTCGAAGGTCTTCCACGAGCGCCAGCCGTGCTTGTCGGAGAAGGCGTTCAGGTGCAGGAGCGCCAGCACCGCCTCGTCGACCTTCGCCGTCCGTGTTTCGGGTTCGACGTCTGGTGCGTCGCGGCACTCGTCGCTGCGCGCCGGCGCAAAAACCGGCGCAAAAAGGTCGCGTAGCCTGCCGAGGACTTCCCGCAGCTTCGGTTCTTTTACGGAACCGTAATTCCCCGCTATCAGGTTTCGGTGCATGGTGAAGAGCTTGCCGACCTTGACCACGCTCCTCCGGGGCAGCGTTCCGTCGGTCATGTCTCGCGCCTCGAGGAGCACGTCTCGCGCCGAGGGTGTCCGCGGAAGCCGCGAGGTGATGGCGCACAGGATCAGGTCCTGCTCGTCAAAGCCGTCCGGAGAGACGATTAGGGCCGGCCGCCTTTTCCTCCCGGAGAGGTCGGTGAATGGGAACGGTACGAACACGACCGTCCCGCGCGGGTAATCCACGGCGCTCAAGCCCGACTACCCCTTCTCGGCGCGCCCCGCAACCTCGTCCCAAACCTCGTCTTCCTCGTTCTCCCAAAACGCGAAGGCGCTCTCGCTAATCGCGAGCCAACCCAAGGATTCACGCTCGGCCCTCTCGGCCTCCGAGCCCACGGCCTCCTCTATCGCCTCTCGGTCTATGGGCGATATAACCGCCACGGGCTCGCCGCGCAGGGTGAGGA
>CADCUW010000155.1 GCA_902805985.1 uncultured Rubrobacteraceae bacterium | reverse complement strand
CCGGGCGCTGCGTGATCGGGACGAGCCAGAAGCCCACGACGGATTGGCAGCCGTTCATGAGCGCTCCGGGCACGAGGTGGCCCCGGTCGCCGCTGGCGGCGCCGAAGACGACCATCCGGCCAAAGGTCGCCAGGCACCTGAGGTTCTTCTCTGGGAAGTCCGCCCCTACCATCTCCAGGATGACGTCCGCGCCCTCGCCGCCGGTCGCCTCCAGGACCTTCTCGGGCCAGTCCTCTTCGGTGTAGTCGATGAGGACGTCGGCGCCCAGGGAGCGGGCGAGGTCTAGCTTCTCGGGGCTGCCGGCGGTGGCGATGACCCGGCCGGCCCCTAGCAGCTTCGCCATCTGGACGGCTAGCGTTCCGACGCCGCCCGCGGCGGCGTGGACGAGAACGCTCTCGCCCTCTTTCAAGGCACCCGAGGTCTTGATGACGTGGTAGGCGGTCAGGCCCTGCAAGGGGACGGCGGCCGCCTCGTCGAAGCCGAGGCCCTCCGGGATGGGGATGAGGGAGGCTGCGGGCGCCACGGCGAAGTCCGCGTAGCCGCCCGAGTCGAGGAGGGTGACCACCCGGTCGCCCTCGGAGGCGTTCTCGACCTCATCCCCCACCTCGACGACCGTGCCGGCGACCTCGGAGCCAGGGGTGAACGGGAACTTCTGGCGTACCAGGTACTGGTCGCGGCGGCGCATGGTGTCGGCGTAGTTGATGCCGGCGGCCTCTACCTCGATCAGGACCTCCCACCCGCGCGGCGCCGGGCGCTCCACCTCGACATACCGTAGGACCTCCGGCTCCCCGCTCCTTTCGGCCACGATCGCCTTCATCTGGGCCATGTCCCCTCCCGTCTCGTCTGCCACACGGAAGCGGACTATATCAGCCGGTCACAGGGCGAGTCCTGGCCAGGGGCAAGGCTCAGGCCGGGGACGGGTACGAACGCTCTCCGGGACGGATCGCCGCGGAGCGTCCGAGCACCTGACCCCTGCGGTCGACGGCCTCCACGCCGACGTAGGGCTCGTCGGTGCGCGCCGCCATGGGTGTCTCGAAGCCGCTACGGGAAACGCGGCCCAGGCTCTTCAGCCGGTCGGGAGACGGGCCCGCGAGGATGCCCCAGGAGGCGATCTCCGTCGCCCCATTCCAGCTCGCGTGGACGGAGATCTCACCGGGGTTGGGTCCGGGTTCGGCGGCCACGGCGGGCTCGTCGGCGGGCATGCCTACCCAGGGGAAACGGAAGGCCCGGTAGGACTCCACCCCCCGCGGGAAGTTCGCGTCGAGGAGGAGCTCGCCGTCCTCATGGAACTCTGAGAAGCCTGGCTCGCTGCCCCAGCCGACGAAGGCGTTGCCGTTGGGCAGTGTCTGCGCGTTACCCTGGGTGACGGAGAGTGGCCTTCCGGTATGAACGTACTCGCGCACCAGGTCGGCGCTCATGGCGGCCTCGTCAAGCCTCAGCACGATGGCCCGGGAGAGCTCGTGCTCCCCCTCCTCGCCGTTGTCGAAGATCGTCAGCGTCCCGTCGGGCCTGCGGCGGGCGTCGTGCTGGAAGCGGGTCGGGGTGCCCTCCCCCATCCGGAAATCGCCCCTCTTGCCGTCGAGACGCCACAGAACCTCGCCGCTCTTGCGGTCGATCTTGTAGGCGGCGGAGGTCTTTCGGGCGGAGATGATGAGGTTCTCGTCGTGGTCCACCTCGATGGAGTTTACGTGGAAGTAGTCGAAGGGCTCGGCGGGGTCCTCGGGGGGCGGAAAGTACGACTCTTCGATGCCTACGTGGTCCAGGCTGTGCCACTCAAAGAGTACCTCGCCGGACGCGATGTCTATCTCCTGGACGACCCCCTCGGCCGTCTTGCCGTTTGCGGGGCCGGCCACCGGGGTGAGGTCGTGGGGCACGGGCCCGTAGATGGTTATGAGGGCCGTGTCCTTGGTGGTGATAAGGATCTCGTGCAGGTCCGCCAGGTACCCGCCGCCCGCGCGCACGCGGGTCACCTCCCTGTAGGAGCCGTCAAAGAGCGCGTACTCGCCCAGGCCGTACGTCGTATGGGGCCCCTGCCACCAGGTCAGGACCGGATGCCCCTTGTAGCGCTGCACCTTGAAGTCCATCGCATCCACTTCCTCGCCCGGCAGAGGGCGGAACCACACCGGCAGCCCATCGTCATCCACGATCAGCGTCCCGCGTTGCCCCGGGCCCGTCTCCTCGGGACCGTTCTTGGGTGCGACGAAGACGTACCCGGGCGCGGTCCGCTCCGACCGCCGCACGACGGTTACCGCCGGCGGGCTGAGGTCGGGGCGGGAGCGGAAGGCCCACACGCCGCCGCGCGGCCGGAGCGGGAGGAGGGACCGCACGCGCCCGCCGGGTTCGCAACCCAAAGAGACACCGCCAGCGACGCCGGCCAGCGCGAGCGTCGCCAGGAACCTGCCCCGTGTGATCCCCGCCCCAGGGACGCCATCTCCCCGTTCGGCCAACCGCCCCCTCCGTCATCCCCACAGCTTCAGGCGGGTTATTCTACGCGAGCCGCGGGCGTTCCTTCAATAGCCCCGCCTCTAGAGAGTCCCGGGAGGGACTACCGGAAGCTCTGGATGCCGGTTATGGCGTTGCCGAGGATCAGGGTGTGGACCTCGTCGGTTCCCTCGTATGTCCTCACGCTCTCCAGGTTCGCCATGTGTCTCATCGGCGGATGGTCCAGCGTTACCCCGTTGCCCCCGAAGACCGTCCTCGCCTCCCGGGCCACCTCGATCGCCTCGCGCACGTTGTTGAGCTTGCCGAGGCTTATCTGCTCGGGGCGCAACGTCCCCCCGTCCTTCATCCTGCCGATGTGCAACGCCAGCAGCGTGCCCTTCTCGATCTCGATGAGCATGTTCACGAGCTTCTGCTGCACGAGCTGGAAGGAGCCTATGGGCTTCCCGAACTGCTCCCGCGTCCCCGCGTACGCCAGCGCCGACTCGTAGCAATCCCTCGCGGCCCCCATCGCCCCCCAGATGATGCCGTAGCGCGCCTCGTTGAGGCACGCGAAAGGACCTCCAAGACCCCTCGCTTCGGGGAGCATGGCGCTCTCGGGAAGCCTCACGTCCTCGAACGTTACGTCGCACTGGATGGAGGCGCGCATCGAGAGCTTCGGGGTGATGTCCTCGGCATTGAAGCCCTCTGCATCCGTCGGAACCAGGAAGCCGCGGACGGGGTTCTTCTCCTCGTCGGTGCGGGCCCAGACGACGGCCACGTCTGCGATGGTGGCCAGGCCGATCCAGCGCTTCTCACCGTTCAAGACCCAGTCACCGCCTTCCCTGCGGGCAAACGTCTTCATGCCCGCCGGGTCGGAGCCCGCCGCGGGTTCCGTCAGGCCGAAGCAGCCGATGGCCTCGCCCCTCGCCATCCGGGGGAGCCACTCTCTTTTCTGTTCCTCGGAGCCGAACTTGTGGATGGCGCTCATGGCCAGAGAGCCCTGGACGGAGACGAAGGTGCGAAGTCCCGAGTCGCCCGCTTCGAGCTCCATGCACGCGAGGCCGTACTCGACGGCGCTCCCGCCCGCGCAGCCGTAGCCCGTGAGGTGCATGCCGAGGAGGCCGAGGTCGGCGAACTCGGGGACGATCTCGCGCGGGAACACGGCCCCATCGAACCAGTCTTTGATGTTCGGCTTGATCCTCTCCCGCACGAAAGAGCGCACGCGGTCGCGAACCGCGAGCTCCCCCTCGGAGAGGTGCGCCTCTACGTTCAGGAAGTCGTGCCCGGGCGGTGCCGACGCCCGCCGCCCGTTCTGCCCGACCTCCGTGCGCGATGTGGTCATCTTCTCGCCCTCCCGGTCTCCGCCCTTCGGCCTCCGATTGTCCCATAAAAGGCCCGCACCGGGCGCGTTCGCCCTTACAGACGTCCGGCCCGGCGGTTCGTGTACCCTGAAGCGGCCCCGCAAACGACGAGAGGGGTTCGCTTCTCGCCCGACGGCGGGACGGAAGGAGGGGTACGCGCGTGAGGGAGACGGAGAGTGCGCGGAGGGTGCCTTTCGGGGAGCTTACCTGGACCGAAGACGCCCCCGGCATCAGGGCCCGCGAGGTAGACGTCGGGGGCACGCGGTGGGCGACGGTCGAGTACGAGGCTGGGGCGGCGCGCGGGGAGTGGTGCGAGGAAGGCCACAGCGGGTTCGTCCTGGCGGGTGAGTACGAGTTCGACGACGGCGGCGGACTCTTACGGGCCGCAGAGGACGAAGCGTTCTTCCCGCCGCCGGCTCCTCCGGGCGGCGGGACGCACCGCGGTCGCACCCCCTCTGAACGTCCGACCCGACTCTCTCTCATAGACGACGCCCGCGAGGGCTGATGCTGCCGCTCGAAGGTCTCAAAGTTCTCGACCTCTCGCGGGTGCTGGCGGGCCCTTACGCGACGATGGCGCTCGCGGACCTCGGGGCGGACGTGATCAAGGTGGAGCACCCCGAACGCGGCGACGACACCCGCCACTGGGGACCACCGTTTGCCGGCGGGGAGTCGGCGTACTTCCTCGCCGTGAACCGGAACAAGCGCTCCATCGGGGTGGACTTGAAGTCCGAAGAAGGGCTGGAGCGCGTCAAGCGCCTCGTGGCGGACGCGGACGTGGTCATCGAGAACTGGAAGCGCGGCGCCCTGGAAGGAATGGGCCTCGGCTACGAGGCGTTGAAGGAGCGCAACCCCGCTCTCGTCTACTGCTCGATAACGGGGTTCGGGCCGGGACCGGACGAGGACCGTCCCGGCTACGACTTTCTGGTGCAGGCGCGGGCCGGAATCATGGGCATAACAGGCCAGCCGGGGGGCGAGCCCACAAAGGTCGGCGTCGCCGCGGCTGACATCTTCTGCGGGCTGATGGCGGCTAACGCGATCCTGGCCGCCCTGCACCGCCGCTCCGTGACCGGCGAGGGCGCGCGCGTCGAGGTCCCCCTCTTCGAGTCGACCCTCTCCTGGCTCGCCAACCGTGGTCAGGAGTACCTGATCAGCGGCGATGACACCGGCCTTATCGGCAACGCCCATCCCTCCATCGTCCCATACCAGACGTTCCACACCGCGGACAAGCCCATCGTCGTCGCCGTCGGCAACGACGCCCAGTTCGGGCGGCTGTGCGAGGCCGTCGGGCTCCCCGACCTGGCCGACGACGATCGCTACGCCACCAACCCCGACCGGGTAGCGAACAGGGAAGGGTTAGTCGCGGTCCTGCAAGAACGCTTCTCCGAAAGGGCGGCGGACGAGTGGGTCGAGGAGATCCGGGGCGCCGGCGTCCCGTGCGGGCCGGTCAACGCGCTGGCGGACGTATTCGAGGACGAGCACCTCCTGGGCTCGGGAATGCTGCAGGACGTTGAGCACCCCGCCGCGGGTATGCTGAAGATGCTCGCCTCGCCCGTGCTGGTGGACGGGGAACGGTTGCCGGTACGGCGTCCCCCGCCAACCCTCGGGCAGCACGGCGCGCTGGAGGGTTGGCGGTAGGCGGTCGGGCCACCGTTGACCCCGAAGGCTACGAGTGGGGCTTCGGTACGTACAGCCCCACGGCTTGAAAGGGAAGCCGACCGCCGATCGCGCGTCCGGCGAGATCCCTTAAGATGCGTTCCGGTTGCCCGGATCTTGGAGGAGGATCACATGCACGGTGCGGGGTTGGACGAAGGGGGGCTGGCCGGGGAGATCTCACGCGCCTACGAACGCCTGGCCGGCACCCGTCGCGAGCTGGTCGCGGCGACGGACGCGCTCTCGGACCACGAGCGGCGCGCGAGGGTCGATAACGCCGACACCCTGCTGGAGGCGAAGAACGAGCGTACGGCCTCGCTCTACCTCGACGGCATCCTGGATACCCCGGAACACGCGAAACTGTTGTCTACGAAGCGCCGGACGGAGCTCGCCCACTACGAGGCGAGGCTCGAGGTCGAGCGGCTGGAGCTGTTGGTGCGCCTGCTGGAGGCCTCGTCGCGGGCTTGAGCTCCCTAACCGGCGCCGGAGACGCGGGCCACGGGCCTCACGGGGGAGCCGGTAGCACCGACGAGCTTGAGGGACAGGCAGACGAACTCGAACTCGTGGTGTCCTGAGGCGGCTAGCTCTTCGAGGGCCAGGTTCTCGATGATGTAGACGCCGCGGCGGGCGAGCAGGATCAGGTGTCCCGGCAACAGGCACCCGAGGTCGGGGTCGCGTAACCCCGGAACGTCCCATGCCATATTGTCCGCCCCCACGGCCATGACACCCCTGTCCGCGAGCCAGCGCGAGGCCCCCGCATCCATCCCTGGTCCCGCGAGATACCGCTCCTCGTCATCCCAGAACACGCCGTTGCCGGTCCGCACGAGCGCCACGCTCCCGGGCGAGACCTCGACCTCCTGCCGCTCGCAGCACGCCGCGAGGTCCGCCTCAGTGACGACGTGGCCAGGCTCCAGCGCCTCGACCCCTTTCAGGGCCGCTACGTCCAGGAGGACGCCGGGCGCCACTATTGCGGGTATCTTCTCGGCGCCGTGCTCGGTGAACCCGCGGGGGGTCTGGACGTCTCCGACCGGGACGCCGCCGCAGAGGGTGAGGGCGTCGGCTTGGTGGGAGAGGGCGTCGATGTGGGTACCGGTGTGCTCGCCGCAGACGAGGATGCCGGCAGAGCCCGTGCGCGGGCCCCACTCCTCCGGGCGGTAATCGTCCTCGTGGCGGCGGTGCAGCAGGTAGGAGTAGCCGGCCTGTTTATGGGCGGGGTGGATCGGCATCCCCTCTGTGCGTGGCTGCTCCAGGTCGAAGACGAGCGTGCCGTCCTCCGAACTCACGCGATACCTCCCCTGTCTGATCTCTCCCCGTACGGGCCGAAGTGTGGGCGGGCAGGATACTCGCGTCAACAGGGGCACGGAGTGCCGGCCAGGCATATAATCCTGTGGCGGAGGGAGACGGCGCATTTGGGGAGGCGACGATGAACGGGCAGGTACTCGCGGCGATCCGTCGCCGGCTGGCGGAGAGGGGCCTCGACGCCTACGTGGCCTACACGCCGTCGAACGTCTTCTACGCCACCGGTTTTCAGAGCTACTTCCTTATGCAGTGGTGGCGGATGCAGGGGACCGTGCTGGTCGTGATCCCAGCCGACGAGGACGTCGAGCCGGGCGTGATGATCGGGGACTTCGAGGCCAGGGCCGTCAAGAGGGTCTCGGGCATCGGGGACGTGCGCCCGTTCCGGCTGTGGCCGGAGAT
>CADCUW010000154.1:3458-7130 GCA_902805985.1 uncultured Rubrobacteraceae bacterium | reverse complement strand
CCGGACCGGAAAGTCCCAGTTTCTAAAGGTGTTGCGCACGGCGCCGGGGCGCGTGGCCCAGGAGCCGCCGCGAAGGATCCTGTAGCCCTGGTCGAAGAAGACCTCGGAGTACTCCCTGTACGGGAAGCTCCGAAAGCCCGGGTAAGGGGAGAACTCACCCGCGGTCCACTCCCAGACGTCGCCTATCATGCCAAGGGCGCCGCAGGGGCTCTCGCCTTCCGGGTAGGCGCCGACGGGGGAGTGGCGGAGGGAGAGCTGGTCGAGGTTGGCCTTCTCTGGCGTCCAGGGTTCGTCTCCCCACGGAAAAAGCCCCTTGGTCCCCGTCTCGGGGTCCCAGGAGGCCGCTTTCTCCCACTCCGCCTCCGTCGGGAGGCGCTTGCCGGCCCACCGGGCGTACGCGTCGGCCTCGAACCAGGAGACGTGAACGACCGGGGCATCCATCCGAAGCGGCTCGTCGAAGCCGAAGCACTCCGTCCACCAGGAGTGGGGATCCGGCTGGTACCAGTGCTTGGGCGCCGTGATGCCCTCCGCCTCCTTCCAGGCCCATCCCTTCGGGTCCCAGTGTTCCCTGTCGTCGTAGCCGTCGTCTTCCACGAACTCCAGGTAGGCGCGGTTGGTCACCGGGGTCTTGTCCAGATAGAAGCCGGGTACGTTGACCTCGTGGGCGTCGCGCTCGTTGTCCAGCGCCCGCGCCCGGTCGTCTGTGCCCATGACGAACGGGCCGCCGGGGACGTGGACCATCTCGCCCTCGGCCGCCGGGTCGCCCGCGGGAAGTTCCGGCGGTTCATGCGGCCTGTAGCGGTTCTTCGCCAGTTGGAGGGTCTGGAGCATGGTCTCGTCGTGCTGGTACTCGTGCTGCAGGATCATGTTGTAGACGAAGCCGTCTTTTAGGAGCGGGTCGTCGCCCTCGAGGTCAGCCCCTTCGAGCGCCCCGAGCGCGGCCTCGCGGACGGCGTCGAGGTACCGGCCGGCGTCGGCGCGGTCGAGGAGGTTCAGGGAGGGACGCTCCTCGCGCGGGTGGAGCGAGGCGTCGTACATGTCGTAGAGGTCCCTGTCCGAGAGCCCCCTGCCGAAAGCCTCTCTCAGCAGCCACAATTCCTCGTAGTTGCCGATGTGGCCGTAGTCCCAGATCAGGGGGCTCATGATCTGGTCGTGCTGGATGGCCAAGTCCTCATCCGGGACGGACCGGAGCAGGTACCGGGTCCGTCCTCTTGCTTCCTCTAGCTGACGGGCGAGCGCTTCCCTGGTCGTTGCGCGCATGGTATCCATGCCGAAGATGGTAGTCGCCCGCCCGCATCCCTGCAACGACGGATCGAGGTTTTGAGGTTCCAGGTTTTGAAGGCGGGCGCGGGACTCTGCCCGCGTCCGCCTCAATACCTAAAAGCCTCCTGAGGAGGCGACCTCGGGGCCTTGGAGCCTCTCCGTTCGGGTGGTGCGATGTTCTGGCGGTCGGCTAGGCCTCGGAGACCCGCAGCACCACCTTGCCGCGGCCGTGGCCGGATTCCAGTCGTTCGTGGGCCTTTCCGACCTGGTTCAGGTCGAGGACTTCGTCCACGAGCGGCTTCATCTGACCGCGCTCCAGCATCAGCGACATCTCCTCGAGGCGCGCCTGCTCGCGCATGAGCAGGACGCCGTGCAGCGTCTGGTTGTTGACGTAGAGCGGCGTCAGGTCGCCCTGCGCACCGAGGATGGTCGCCAGCCGCCCGAAGGGCCTCGTGGCGGGGATGCTCTCGACCACCGTATCGCCGCCAACGCAGTCGAAGACCGCATCCACGCCGGTCCCGCCCGTCGCTTCGAGGGCGGCGTCCGCGACGCTGGCCTGCGTGTAGTCGAGGACTACGTCGGCGCCGAGCTCCTTCAGCGTCTGCTGGTTTTCGGGACCTGCGGTGGCGATGACGCGGGCGCCGGCGGAGCGCGAGATCTGGACGGCGAACGACCCCACGCCACCGGCCCCGCCGTGGATGAGGACGGTCTCCCCGACCCTCACGGCGAGCCTCCGCACCAGCACCTCGTAGGCGGTCCCGCCGGCGAGCGGCACGGCCGCGGCCTCTTCATGGGAGAGAGAGGGGGGCTTCTTCGCCACGATCCCGGCCCGGGCGAGGTGGTACTCGGCGTAGCCGCCGTTCGAGCCCGGGCCGAAGATCTCCGGCGTGTAGTAGACCTCGTCCCCCGGGGTGAGATCCAGGACCCCAGCGCCGACCTCCTCGACGACCCCGGAGACGTCAGAGCCGAGCACCACCGGCGGCTCCAGCCCCGCGAAGGACCCGTCAGCCCTGAGCTTGGCGTCGATGGGGTTCGTCCCCGCGACGACGACCCTGACCAGGATCTCGCCGGGACCGGGCCGCGGCCTCTCTACGTCGCTCTCCTCGAACAGTTCGACCCCGCCGAACCGCGGCGTCACCATGGCTCTCATGAAACGTCCTCTCCTGGACTAGATTCCCACCCCTAGTTGCCCGCCAGATCCCCCGGACAAACGGCCGCCCGGCAAGACCGACCCGAAAAACCCCGTCCCTCGACCCCGCCCCGAGACCTGAAGCTTAAGGACCTGAGACCCGAGAATTTGCTTTAGAATGTCGGCGGAGGGTGACGAGAAGGAGGGACGTATGTCCGAGAGCGGCAAACAGGGTGCGGCCGGGGATCTGGCCGGGGCGTTCGGCGAGTCGTACCGGACGGTCGTGCAGAGCGCCGTGGACGCCCAGCAGCGAAACGTGGGGCTCGCCCAGGACTGGGTCGAGAGCCTTACCGGCCTCTTGGAGAGCCAGGCCGAGACGAACCGGGCGCTGACCCGGGCGATGGAGTCCTACGTCAAGGTCGTGGACGAGTCCCTTGAGGCCCAGGCCCGCACCAACAGGGCGCTGGCCGAGAGCATGGAGTCATACAAGGAGGTCGTGGAGAGGGTCTCCAACCTCCAGGAGAAGAACAACGAGCTCACGCAGGGCTTCTTCGAGAAGGTCACCGGCGAGCTCCAGAGCCAGGCCGAGAGCAGCCAGGCCATCGCCCGCGGCATGGTCGAGGGCTCCCAGCAGCAGATGGAGGCCTTCCAGAAGATGCTGGCCGAGGCGACGGAGAGCTACACCAGCCTCATGAACGCCCCGTTCGCCCTCTACCAGAAGAACCTAGAAGCGTTCCGCCAGGGCGAGAAATAGTCCTGGGCGGCCGTCGTTCGGCGGGGTAGATCCCGCGCCGGGAAAGGAGGCGCAGTGCAGGCGTCCAGAAAGAGCCACGAAGTTCGCAACTTTATCGGGGGTTCCTGGGAGGATAGGAACGGCCGCGAGACCGAGCCCGTCTACGACCCGGCCACAGGGGAGGTCATAGGAGAGACCCCGCTCTCCACGAAGGAGGACGTCGACCGGGCCGTGAAGGCCGCCCGGGCGGCGTTCGAAGGTTGGTCCAGAACACCCGTGATCGAGCGGACCCGCCTCTTCTTCCGCTTCAAGATGTTGCTGGAGGACCACTTCGGGGAGCTGCGGGACCTCGTCACCCTCGAGAACGGCAAGGACGCGAAAGATGCCGGCGGCGAGGTCCGCCGGGGCATAGAGGTCGTGGAGTTCGCCTGCGGGATGCCGAGCCTGCTCATGGGCGAGACCGTCAGGGACGTGGCCCGCGGCATAGACAACGCCAGCTACCGCTACCCGCTCGGGGTGGTGGCGGCCATCACGCCGTTCAACTTCC
>CADCUW010000154.1:1887-3358 GCA_902805985.1 uncultured Rubrobacteraceae bacterium | reverse complement strand
GAGTTCGCCTGCGGGATGCCGAGCCTGCTCATGGGCGAGACCGTCAGGGACGTGGCCCGCGGCATAGACAACGCCAGCTACCGCTACCCGCTCGGGGTGGTGGCGGCCATCACGCCGTTCAACTTCCCCTGCATGGTGCCGCTCTGGACGCTGCCCGTCGCCATCGCCGCCGGCAACGCCTACATCCTCAAGCCATCCGAGAGGACGCCCCTCTCCGCCATAAAACTCGGCGAGCTTCTCGCCGAGGCCGGCCTTCCCGAGGGCGTCTTCAACATCGTCCACGGGGCCCACGACGCGGTGGACGGCATCCTGGAGCATCCAGGCATAGAGGCGGTCTCGTTTGTCGGCAGCCAGCCGGTCGCCGAGCATGTCTACCGCCACGGCGCCGCGCACGGCAAGAGGGTGCAGGCGCTCGCCGGGGCGAAGAACTCCATGATCGTCATGCCGGACGCCGTGCTGGAGCAGGCCGTGCCGAACATCGTCTCTTCCGCCTACGGCAACGCCGGGGAGCGTTGTTTGGCCGGGAGCGTGCTCGTCACCGTCGGGGACGTGGCCGACGAGGTGGTAGGGAAGATCCGGGACGCCGCGAGCGCGATGAAGGTCGGCCCCGGCTATGAGGAGGGCTCCGAGCTCACCCCCGTCATCCGCGACTCCCACCGCGAGAAGGTCCGCTCCTACGTGGACCTCGGAGAGGAGGAGGGCGCCGAGGTCGTCCTCGACGGCCGCGAGCCGCCGCTGGAGGAGGGGTTCTTCTTCGGCCCGACCATCCTCGACAACGTAACCGGCGACATGAGGGTCGCCCGGGAGGAGATCTTCGGCCCGGTCCTGAGCGTCGTCAGGGTCGATAGCCTCAAGGAGGCCATCGAGTTCACCAACGGCTCCTCCTTCGGCAACGCCTGCTCGATCTACACCGAGAACGGGGCGGCCGTGCGCTACTGGCGCGAGAACGTCGAGGCCGGGATGCTAGGGGTGAACATAGGGGTTGCGGCCCCGATGGCTTTCTTCCCGTTCAACGGGGTGAAGAACTCGTTCTACGGGGACCTGCACGCCACCGGCAAGGACGGGGTGCGGTTCTTCACCGAGAACAAGGTCGAGATCACCCGCTACCTCTCCGAGCCCGGAACTACCGAAGCCGTCAGGCGCCCCACGGAGTCGGGGGCCTAGCCGAAAGTAGCCGCATCTGAATCTCCCATGGCGGGGCCGCTCTCCCGGGCGGCCCCGTCGCGCGTCGTAACGTCAACGAAACCCGGTACAACAGTTCTCAAAAAACTTTCTCCCAACCGGTGCTTTTCTTCCGCGGGGCGGTTACAATGTGCGGCGACGCAACGAGAACTCTGGAGGGGGGACATATGCGTCGCTTGGTGTTCGTTATTTGTGCTGTTTTCGCGGCTGCATCGATCATAGCCTTCTCCAACCTAGCTGCGGAGGCCCAGTCCTCGGACCAGTACGGTCCATCCGACGGTGTGGAGGC
>CADCUW010000154.1:0-1787 GCA_902805985.1 uncultured Rubrobacteraceae bacterium | reverse complement strand
GACATATGCGTCGCTTGGTGTTCGTTATTTGTGCTGTTTTCGCGGCTGCATCGATCATAGCCTTCTCCAACCTAGCTGCGGAGGCCCAGTCCTCGGACCAGTACGGTCCATCCGACGGTGTGGAGGCACCGCAAGACCCGTCGGAGACCACGGCCCTACAAGAAACTACGGCCCCGGAGGAGAGTCCTTCCGGGGCTTCGCTGTCTTCGGAAGACCTAGTCGTTCAGGGTTCCGTCTCGCAGGGTTCCGTGTCCGATCCGGACTCCGCCGAGGTCATCGCGGCGCGGGAGGACCTTGCCGAAGAGGAGCGTCTGCCGGACTACTCCCAGATCGTGGACAACGCCACGCGGGGCGCCTTCCGGGCCCCAGGCTGGAAAGTAGAGCGCGGTTCGCTGAGCCACGAGGGCAGCTACGTCGTCGCCGAAGGCATGAAGGCGGCGCGTTTCTCGGTCAAGATCCCGACCACCAACGACTACTCCGTCTATGCGTGGTGGCCTCAGGCCGCGAAAAGCGGCACCGCGAGGTACGGCGTGCAGACGGCCTCGGGGACGAAGTGGGAAGAGGTCGCGCAAGAGGCCGGCAGCAGCGGCATGTGGGTCAAGATCGGCAACTTTGCCATGGAAGAGGGGCAGCGCTCCGTGCAGGTGGCCGCGAGGTCCGTGCGCGGCGGCCAAATCGTCGCCGACGCCGTGGCCGTGGTCCGCGGCGAGGCCGCGCCGCCCGAGGATCAGACGATAACCGCTTCCGGGGGGCGCTCCACCACTACCGACTCCAGGAGTTTGGAGCGGTTCAGCGGCCGGGACGTCGTCCGGCAGGCTCGCAGGCACCTGGGTGACAAGTACAGGTACGCCACCTGCTCCAGGAGCACCAAGAGCTGCACCTGCCTGACCAAGATGGCCGTGAAGCCGTTCGGGCACAAGATGCCACTGACCGAGAGCGGCCAGTGGCAGTACGATCGTTCCAGGAGGATAGACAGGTCCAACCTCCGTCCCGGGGACGAGGTCTTCTTCAAGGAGGGCGGCTCCAACCGTATCACCCACGTCGGCATCTACTCCGGCAACGGCAGGATCGTCCACGCGTCCAGCTACTTCGGCAAGGTCGTCGAGAAAGAGATGAAGTACATAGACGGTTACTCCGGCGCGAAGCGGTTCAAGTCGCGCTAGGAGAGAACCTCACCTCGAGGATACAGAGCAGAGGGAGACCCGCATGGGCCTCCCTCTTTCGCGTCTGAAGAGCAGCGGTCTCTTCGGCTTGCCCGCGAGGGACGCACGATGGCACGTCCCGTCACCCCGTTGCCGGCGGGGTATCCTGTCCCTGGCCCGGACCGGTCGCGTCACACGGGCGGTGTCTCCATCCTCCGGCACAAACCCCCCGGCGCACCGGCAACCCCGAAGTCGGGGCTGCCGAGAACCTGTCGGGGTCGAGTTACGCGCCGGGAAGATAGAGGTAGTAGGGCTTGGATTCGAGGTCCAGGCCGGACTCCTGCATGAGGCGCTCAGCCTCCGTGGGCCTGGGCGAGAGGCCTGAGAGGAGCGCGTCGGTGAAGGTGGGGGTCTGGATGTAGCGGACCACGGTGGCCTGGTCGGTCTCCGAGAGCTGGCGGGCCTCGGACGCGGCCTCGTCCAGGCCGCCGAAGGAGTCTACGAGGCCGAGCTCTTTGGCCGTCTCGCCCGAGTAGATGCGGCCGTCGGCGATCTCGCGCACGCGGTCCTCCGGGATGCCGCGGCCCGAGGAGATCACGTTCACGAACTCGTCGTAGGACTGGTCGACGTAGGTCTGGAAGATCT
>CADCUW010000153.1 GCA_902805985.1 uncultured Rubrobacteraceae bacterium | reverse complement strand
ACGACTGTGCCGTCAGCCTGATGTTCTTTGAAGAGACGTCTCGCGGCCTCCATCATCTCCGAGTGCCCCGGCTCCCCCTCATCCGGCACGTATGATGAGGACAGCAGCCGTCCTTTCAACCCTACAAGGTCGAAGACTTGCCGGTTCCGAAAGGTCGCCTCCTCGACCGGATGCGGCCGGAAGAAACCGAGGATGTTCTCCTTGCTCCCCCGGCGTCCGTGGCGGACCTCCCGATAGTCCGTCCCGTAAACCCGCAGGAGGTTCTCGTAGGCCACGAGGAACGGCTCCCCGTCTTTACGGCGGCTGTTCCATATCAATACCACGGAGCCGCCAGGCTTCAGAACGCGTGCGAACTCCCTGCGCGCCCTTCCTGCATCGAACCAGTGAAAGGCCTGTCCCGCGGTTACGAAGTCCACGCTACGGTCCGACAGTGTGGTGTCCTCCGCCGTTGCCGCCACGCTCGTAAACCGACCGAAGTGCTGCAAAGCTCGCTCCCCGGCCCGGCGCATCTCCTGGTTCGGCTCGACGGCGAAAACCCGGTTGCCGCTCGACGGGAACAGCCGCGCGAGCGCCCCGGCCCCGGAACCCACGTCCGCGATCTCCGAATCCTCCTTAAGGCCGCACTCAAGGCCGCACTCAAGGCCGCACTCGCGCCCCAAAAGATCCAGAACCTCTCCCGGGTAGCCGGGACGATACCGTACGTAGTTCTCCGCCCGCCCGGAGAAGCGCAGCGTGGGGTCCGTCAGAGATCTACCCACTGGTAAAAGCGCGCCAGACCTCCGCCAGCCGCGACCCTGTAGCCTAGGACGCTACCTCCGCCATAACCTCGTCTGAGATGTCGAAGTTGGCGTAGACCTCCTGGACGTCGTCGTTCTCCTCTAGCGCGTCTATGAGGCGCAGGGTCTGGCGGGCGGTGCCGGCGTCGAGGTCGATGCTGTTCTGGGGCTCCATCGTGATCTCGGCGTTCTCGTACGCGATGCCGGCCTCATCGAGCGCCCCGCGCACCGCCGTGAACTCCTCGGGGCTCGTGACGACGCGGTAGTCGCCCTCCTGCTCCTCGACGTCTTCGGCGCCGGACTCGAGCGCCACCATCATGAGCTCGTCCTCGTCGGCGGCGTCTTTGGGGACCAGGATGATCCCCTTCCGCTCGAAGAGATAGGCGACCGACCCGCTCGTCCCGAGCTTGCCGCCGTTCTTGGAGAACACGTAGCGCACGTCCGAGGCCGTGCGGTTGCGGTTGTCCGTCAGCACGTCGATCAGGACGGCGACGCCGCCGGGGGCGTAGCCCTCGTAGGTGATCCTCTCGATAGCCGCGGCATCCGCGCCCGACCCTGTCCCCTTGTCTATGGCCCGCTGGATGTTGTCGTTCGGCATGTTGCCGTCTTTGGCCTTCTGGACCGCGA
>CADCUW010000152.1 GCA_902805985.1 uncultured Rubrobacteraceae bacterium | reverse complement strand
GAGCGGGGAGACGAAGGGTGCCGTGGCGTACCGCAGCCTCATCGTCAGCGACGCGCGGCTCACCTACGCCGGCGTGGACGCTTTCCTAACGGGGGAAGGGGAGATCGAGCAGCCTGACCTCGTACGCGCGGCATACGACCTCTCGCGGCGCCTGAAGACCAGGGCCGCGCTCCGGGGCAAGCTGGAGCTGGGCGGGCGCGAGCCGGAGTACGAGCTGGATAGGGACGGCGTTCCCGTCGGGGCGACGACGCGGCGCTCGACGGAGGCGCGGGAGCTTATAGAGGAGCTGATGGTCCTCGCCAACGAGTCGGTGGCAGAGATGCTCTCGGGAAAGAGGGGCGGCGTCTTCAGGGTACACGAGCGGCCCGACGAGGAGTCGATGGAGACCCTCGCCGCGAGGTTGGCCGCGGTCGGTATGCAGGCCGAGCCGACGCCGGAGAACCTCGGCACCATCTCCCAGATGGCCAAATCCGACGCGGTCAACTACCTGATACTCCGCTCCATCCCGCGCGCCCTTTACTCGCCGCGCGACGACGGGCACTACGGGCTCGCGCTGGAGCACTACACGCACTTTACGTCCCCGATCCGTCGCTACTCCGACGTCCTGGTGCATCGGGCGTTGCTGGGTGACGAGGCCCCCGAGGACGTATCGGCCGTCGCTTCGGAGATCTCGGAGCGCGAGTACCGCTCGGCCATCTGCGAGCGCACCGCCGACGACTACACGCTGATGTGGCTTATGCGCGACCGCGTCGGTGAGGAACTCGAAGGGACCATCGTGAGCACAGCGTCCTTCGGGCTCTTCGTGGAGCTTGAGACGGGCGCCACGGGCCTCGTCCACGTCAGCAAGCTCCCCGGCTGGTGGGAGCTGGAGCCGAGCGGCGTGGTGCTCTCGAACAACACCATCGGGGCCTCCTACCGGGTGGGGGACCGGGTGCTGGTAGAATTGATCGACGTACTCCCGCTCATGCGGCGGGCCGAACTGAGGGTAGTAAAGAGACTATGACGGACTTTGCACGCAACAAAAAGGCACTGCACGACTTCACCATAGAGGAGACCTACGAGGCCGGCATCGCGCTCACGGGGCCCGAGGTCAAGTCCATCCGCGAAGGACGGGCCAACCTCAAGGAGAGCTACGCGCGGGTGCGCGACGGCGAGGTGTTCCTTATAGGTGCGCACATCTCCCCCTACGAGAACGCGACGCAACGGGACCAGCGCCCGACGCGCGACCGCAAGCTGCTGCTTCACCGCAAGGAGATCGACCGCCTCATCGGCAAGACCCTGACCGAGGGCAACACGCTCGTCCCGCTCAAGCTCTACTCCAAAAACGGCGTCCTGAAGCTCCAGATCGGGGTCGCCAGCCGCAAGCGCGAGTACGACAAGCGCCGCGACATCGCCCGCAAGAC
>CADCUW010000151.1 GCA_902805985.1 uncultured Rubrobacteraceae bacterium | reverse complement strand
TGACCGACACGGTGGGCTTTATAAGGAAGCTGCCTACCCAGCTCGTCCACTCCTTCGCCTCCACCCTGGAGGCGGCCAATCAGGCGGACGTAAAGGTCCTTTGCGCCGACGCCTCGAGCCCCGAGCTCGAAGAAGAGATAGCCACCGTCGGCCGCACGCTATCTGAGGGCGCCGGACAAGAGGAGGGGTCAGCACAGGCCCCGACGATACTGTGCCTCAACAAGATGGATCTTGTCCCAGAGGGACGAATCGGGGAGATCGAGAGGCTCTACCCAGAGGCTGTCATGATCAGCGCCGTCTCCGACGCGCGTTCGCTGCTGGACGCTATCTACGAAGCGATCTCCGATACCCGGGAGCGCATGCAGGTCCTGATCCCGCACGACGATTACGGGGCCGCCAGCCGCCTCTACGGCCTCGCCGACATCCACTCCAGCCATACAACCGAAGAGGGAATCCTTATGGACGTCAGCCTCCCGCACGCCACCTCCGCCAAATACGCCCCATACAGAGTTCCCTGAGCCACATACGCTATAATCACATAATACTCTCCCAGGATCAGGACTTTTTGGCAGAAGGGAAAGAGATATACGGGGATCTGGAGTTACCACATTCCAGTGGGGATTTTCCGTACGTTGTGATCAACATGGTCTCCTCGGTGGATGGTGGGACGTCGGTGTCTGGCAAGGCTTCCGGCATCGGCGGCCGTGTGGACCGCGAGTCGATGCGCACCCTGAGGTCAAAGGTGGACGCCGTCATGATCGGAGCCGGTACCTTGCGCGCCGAGCGGCTGAGCCTCGGGCTCGACGACCCTGCTCTCACGCAGCCTCTGGCCATCGTTCTAGGCGGCCAGGGAGAGTTGCCCATAGAGGAGCACCTGATAACCACCAACCAGAAGGTTCTCGCGGTCCTGCCCGACGGTGCCGTAGAGCAGGTCGAGAGATCCGCCGAAGTCCTCTACGCGCCCCGCAACCCGGAAACGCCAGGAGGAGGGCCGGGAGGGATTGCAAGCGTTGACCTTCAGTGGGTCCTCAAGCATCTCAGGGCAGACTACAGCGTAGAGCGTCTCCTCGTAGAAGGAGGACCATCGCTGAACCGCCAACTGGTCTCGCAGAACCTGGTGGATGAGCTGTTCCTGACCGTCGCTCCGGTACTGGTAGCTGCGGGATCCCCATCAATCCTTTCCCCTGACCCCGGCTTTACCCGCAGAGACCTCATGCTCAAATCGGCGCACACAGCGGACGACCACCTCTTCCTGCGCTACCATATGCGTGCTACCGCATAGCCGCAGAGCATAGCCGCAGAAGCACCATGAGCACAGGAAGCTCAACTTCCAAGAGAATCTCAACTTCCGAGAATTACCGTTATGCGAAGTTCAATGCGAAGTTCAAGAAATAGTGCCCGCCAAGGTGTCGGCCTTGCAAGGAGTGTTTAATGGGATGCGAGCGAGAGGCTCTTTGGAGACCATCAGCCTCTCGACTTCAGCTGCGGCATCAAGGTCAGGGCAGGCGTAGACGTTGGCGGATCCTCTCGCGGATACGCTTGACGGGCTGTGGGATACGATTGACCGGCTGGGCAGGACGGACGAGGGCGAGCACGGCTGAGTCGGTGCATATAACGTGTCTAACGTGTCCGATCTGTTTTCCCGAACGATATCTTTGTACGGCGATCCAGTCCCAGTTCGATCTCCCAGTTCGATCTGGACGTTGTATGCCCAGCAAGGCCAAGCCCACAGCCTGCCGATCCGAACCTCGTCTGAGCTCCGCAAATCCGCAAATACTGCCTTTGAGAATGAGAAGTCCGTTGAGGGAGGAGCGGTATTTGCGGAGCTTTCAATTTGCGGAGCCTTCATAACGAAAAGAGCACTACAGTGGCAGAGTATTATACTGATATGCTTTGCTGGCGAGCTCTTCGGCACGGCGGATGTAGCGCAAGGTGGTCTTGGGGTCTGAGTGCCCGAGGAACTGCTGGATGACGAGCAGCGGGGCCTCGTTTACTGCCATATTGGTACCTACAGTGTGGCGGATGGAGTGCGGGCTTATGGGCTTGCTTATGCCGGCGGCGCGGACGTACTTTTTTACTATGTTCTGGATGGAGCGGGTCGTTAGGGGCTTGTCCTTGCCCACGCGGGAGGTTAGAAGGGGTTTGCGGGCGTCGGCGTGGGAGTTGAGGCTGCGGCCGGTGAGGAGGACGTAGCGCTGGACAAGGCGCCAGAGGTCGGGCGAGATCGGGACGTTGCGGACCTTGTCGCCCTTGCCGAGCACCCGGAGCATGACCGAGTCGTTGCCGGCATCCTGGAAATCGGAGAGCTTGAGTCCGACGACCTCGGCTTCGCGCAGGCCGCAGCCGGCCATCACCGCGAGCAGCACGTAGTCGCGGTAGTTGTCGGCCCGGGCGGCGTTGAGCATGCGCTGGAGCTCGTCTTCGGTGAGCACGTTGTAGGCCGGGTCCTGGCGAACGCGCGGGCTCTTGGCGAAGAAACGCAAGGCCTCCGGGTTCACCGTCGTGGCGCCGGTCATGAACGTGAAGATCAAAAACCGCCTCAGCACCGCCAGCTTCTTGGCCGCCGTCGCAGAGGCGTAGGTGTTGATCAGGTGCTCCCTGTAGATGGAGACGTCCTCGGCCGTAAGGCCCGAGAGATCCTTGCCCATCTCCCCCATCGTGTAGGCGACGAAGAGTCGTATCTCTGTATTATATGTTTTTATCGTCTGGGGGCTTGTGAGGGTGCGTAGGTAGAGGGTGATGAGGCGGTCGGTCTCCGGGGGGAGGTTGGTGGCTGGGGTTGGGTCGTTTACCGGGACCGGGAGGTCAGTCATCGGGGGTGGCGTAGGTTATCAGGGAGGTGACGTCGTAGGGTGTGAGGCGGGATCTCCCATCGAGGTAGCCGAGTTCTATTAGGAAGGCAACGCCCGCCACCATTCCTCCGGCGTTCTCCACGAGGTCGCACATGGCGCGGGCGGTGCCGCCGGTGGCGAGGAGGTCGTCGGAGACGAGCACGCGGGTCCCGGCCTGGATCGAGTCGGCGTGGGCTTCCAGGGTGTCGGTGCCATATTCGAGGTCGTAGGAGGCGGAGATCGTCTCG
This sequence comes from uncultured Rubrobacteraceae bacterium, assembly GCA_902805985.1. GTDB lineage: Bacteria > Actinomycetota > Rubrobacteria > Rubrobacterales > Rubrobacteraceae > Rubrobacter_D. Next base: position 4,055 of record CADCUW010000151.1, on the reverse strand, counting down.
CGGGGGAGCTTGTTTGGTTTGCGGGCCAGGATCAGGCCCTTCCTGGTCCGGTACGCGAGAGCCGTGCCGAAGACGAAGCCGCGAGCCTCGGCCGAGAGGATGAGCTCGTAGCGGAGGTGTTCGGTGGCGCGGTGAAGGGCGTCGGTGGCGGCGTGGAGGGCCGGGCCGTCCTCTATGAGGGGGGTGATGTCCTTGTATGAGATACCGGGTTTCGGGAAGTCCGGGACGGTGCGGATGCGGGCCCGGACGGTCTTCAGGGCGTCTTCCTGGACGGTCATCCTTAAGGGGCGAAGGTGTCTATTACGTTCGCCATCATAAGCTCCTTCATGCGGGAGTCTACCGAGGCGAGGTGGCGGGCCTTGTTCACGGCTTCCGCGACCCTGCCCTCGTCGCCGCTGCGAAGCTCCGGGTTGACGACCTGCTTGAACAGGGCGGCCTCGCGGTCCACGGCCGCCATGATGCCGCGCAGGTGGCGGGGTTGGATCGAGAACTTGGCCATCTCGAGGGCCATGCGCGCGATCTCGGCGTCCCGCTGGGTGAGCTCGCCGGTGCGCCCGATCACGCCGACGGTCACGAGCTCGTCCACGAAGCGCGAGTCGCTCTCCAGAGTGTCGGCGAGTTCCTCGCGGGTGTAGGTCCGATCCTCCAGCACGCGCGAGAGGTCGTTGGCAGAGTCGCCGCCGGTCGTCAGCCCTCCCCCACCTTCGATGCGCTTCTTGATCACCTTGAGGGGCAGGTACTCTTTGTCCTGAAGGGTGAGGATGTACTTCAAAAGCTCGATATCCTGGCCGGAGAAGAGACGGTAGCCACCGCGGGTGCGGGTCAGGTTGATCAGGCGCCGGCGCTCAAGGTACCGGATCTTGCTCACGGAGAGCGTCGGGAACTCGGGCCGCAGGCGTTCGACGACCTCGCCTATGGTGTAAGAGTCTTTTGAGCCGCCCCTCCCCCGCATCCTCTGGCCCGGATCGGAGACCGGTTCGGGGACCGGATCGGGGACAGAGTCGGGGACAGAGTCGGGGGCCGAAAGGCCCTCCGTCGCCTCGTCTTGGGGGGGCGCGCTCTCTCCCCGGGCGGGGTCGTCCCTCACGGGGTCGTTCCACCTGCGCTGATTCACGTCTCCGTTCTCCACGGGGTTCGCTCCCATCCTCTCCGTCGCGCTCTGTGCCGCCCTCGCCGGACCCTCGTCGGGCCCTCGTGGGGCCCTCGTGAGGCCCTCAGGCGAGCACGAACCTGAACCGGTACTTTCCTACCTGAATCTCGTCCCCGTTACGCAGGTCCACGGAGTCGACCCTGACCCTGTTGACGTAGGTACCGTTGAGGCTGCCCACGTCCCGAATCAAGAACCCCCGCTCGCCGCGCAGGATCTCGGCGTGTTTGCGCGAGACGGTCACGTCGTCCAGGAAGATGCTGCTCTCCTGGCCGCGGCCGACGGTGACGACCTCCTCGTCTATATCGTGCATGCGCCGGCCAGCCGTACCCTCCACCTGATCGAGCTCTATGAGCGACGCCTCGCCAGAGGCGTTATCGGAGGGGGTGTGCTGCTCCGCGTCCTCACCGAAGCTCGGGGCGAAGGAGACCGTGCTCTGGCCGGCGTCGAGCTTCATGCCGCACTCGGCGCAGAACCTCATCCTGGGGGTGATCTCAGCCGCGCAATTCGGGCAGACCATCATCTCTTCCCCTCCTCGCCGAGCAACACTCGCGCAAGCTCCTCGGTAGACAGGGCGGCGACACCCCGCCCGGCGAGCTCGGCCCGTATCAGGTCCGCCCTACCCCGCAAGAAGAGCTCGTGCCGGTAAGCGGCCTGCCGCTCCTCCTCGGATACCCGCGCGAGAAGCTCCTTGAGCTCGGGCTCGGGGAGGGCTGTGAAGTCTTCGGATGACTCCCAATCGAAGCCCCCGGACGGCGTGAAGCGCTGGTCAGACACGGACGCAAGTATAGCGGAGTCTCAACCTGAAGCGCAATGTCAGCTTGAGGTCTCTGACGCGGTTCCTTCCTGTATGAGGGAGCGGACGAGGTCCACGTACTCTCCGGCGAGGGCATGTGCGTCGCCATCGCCCTCACCGGGCTCGGCGTAGACGTAGAAGACGGGCGCGTCGGGGTCGGGGAGCATGAGCACCCACCCCCCGTCGACGCTCAGGCGCACGCCCTCGGTAAGGATGGCGTCGGGGTCGCCGCCGAACTTCTCGGCCAGGCCCCGCATCACGCGCCCCTTCGCCGTCCACGGGCACTCCAGGCGCTCGCGGACCACGTTGCCGAGGGATTCCCCAAAGTCCCTGCGGACGGCTGCCAGAGACTCCGAGCGGAACGCCTCAAGCGCCCGCGAGATCGTTATAAAGCAGTCGGGGGCCGGTAGGAACGAAGGGAAGATATAGCGGCCGTCGGCCAAAGAGGCGAGGTCCGCGCGCGAGTTGGCAGCCCTTATCGCGAGGCTGCCGATACCGGTGCGGCTGATCTCGACGGTGCCGCCGCTCTCTTCGGTGAGGCTCCTGAAGCCTGTGGAGAGGTTTATCGGGAAGACGGCCTTGCGCGGGCGGGTAGCCCGTATCAGGCACGCAAGCATCACGTCGTCTGGCACGAGCTCTCCCGCATCGTCCACGAACCGCACCACCTCTGCCTCGGGGCCGACCACCGCGCCGAAGGCGGCGCCGACGGTAGGTACGATGCGCGCCACCCGCTCTATGCTCTCCTGGAGGTCGGCCCCCGAGCCGCTGCTCACGACGTTCGCGTTCGCGAAACCCTCCATGACCACGGCGCCAACGCCCAGGCGGGAGAACACCCTGCTCGCGACGAGGCCGGCCACGCCGCCGTAGAAGTCAACGACGATCGTGGCGCCCGAGGTCTTCTCGCGGTCCACGACGCGCTCCAGGCGCTCGACGAACTGCTCGACGACGCGGCCGGGGTAGATCAACTCCCCGATATCCCCGTTGTGGGCCCTGCGGTACTCCTCCCGCACGAACGCCTTCTCGACCGAACGCTGGTCGCCCTCGGTCATGGGTGTGGCCTCGGAGGCGAAGAACAGTATCTCGACGTCGTCCGGGTCGGCGCCCGAGCGCACGTGCGCCCCCGCCGAAGACCTGCCCGAAAGCACGTCGTGGCGCACGACGCCGGCGTGGGAGGCCCGAAGGTCGCGGATGTTGATCCCCGTCCCGAGAAGAGCCGCGGTCATCGCCCGCTTGGCGACCTGGGCGGCGCGGGATGAATCGCGGCCAAGGGTGACGACCGCGCCCGGATCGAGGGTAGTTCCGAAAGAGGAGGCGAGGCGTGTGACGAACTCGGGGGTGAGGTTCACGTTGAACTTGCCGGTGACAATACCGCCCTTGAAGATCGTGCGCAGGCCCATGGTCTCGTAGATCAGCGACTGGGTGACGTTGGCGCCGGCCTCTATGGTCTTGTGCGGGTAGACCTTGACGTCCGGGGCGATGGTAGCCCCCTCGCCGACGATCACGTCGTCCCCAAGAGCGCTGCGCTCGAGTATCCGGGCCCTCGCCTGCACGTAGGAGTTGCGGCCGACGAGCGTGTCCTTGAGCTCGGCCCCCTCGCCGACGTAGGTGCCGTCCGCGACGATGCTCCGCTCGATGGAGGCGCCCGCCGAGACGACGACGTTATCGGCTATGACGGTGTAGGGGCTGATCTTCGCCCCCGGGTCGATGCGGGCGTTCTCCCCGATCACGACCGGCCCTTCAAGCTCCTCGTCCGAGACCTCGGCCCGCCGGCCCACGAAGATGTTCTCCCTGAGGCGCGTCCCTGGTGGCCTCACGTCTTTTACGAGGCCGTCGAGGACGTCCCTCTGCGCGGAGGCGAACTGCTCCAGGGTGCCGATGTCCTCCCAGTAGTCCTCCGTGACGTAGCCGTACATCGGCCTTTCGGCCTCGAGCAGCTTCGGGAAGAGCTCCTTGGAGAAGTCGTACTCGCCTTCCTCCGGTATCTCGTCCATGACGGAGGGCTCCAGCAGGTAGATGCCGGTGTTCACCGTGTCGGAGAAGACCTGGCCCCACGCCGGCTTCTCCAGAAACCGCGAGATCCTCCCATCCTCCTCCAGGATGACGATCCCGAAA
>CADCUW010000150.1 GCA_902805985.1 uncultured Rubrobacteraceae bacterium | reverse complement strand
GAGAGCGAATTGCAGAGAGGGTACTCAGGCTTCAGGTCGCCTCCATTGGAGGCTTTCAGGCATTAGGGGCAAACACAATTCGCCGCCCCGTGCCCGTTCCTTCCCTCGGGAGGCGCCAAGCCCCATACGTCTCGGACATAGATATCGTAGTAACGGTGCCGCCCCTTACATCCCCTGCATGAGTGATCTATCCACCCACAGCAGGGCTATTCTGCTTTCGCAGCCCGGATCAACTCTTCCAGGGTGACCCGGCCCTCGTAGAGCGCCGTCCCGACCACGACCCCGACGACGCCTTCCAGCGTCGAGAGGGCCGCGACGTCTCCGGCGTCCCTCACCCCGCCGCTCGCGATGGTCGGCACGACGCGGGCCAGGGCCGCGGTGTCTTCGAGGGCGGCGCCGGCCCCGACGCCGTCGCGGGCGACGTCCGTATAGAGTACGGAGGCGACGCCGTCTTCGGAGATCTCCTCCGCCATCTCGAGCAGGGGGACGCCGCTGGAGCGCTGCCAGCCGTGGGTGGCGACCACGCCCCCGCGGGCGTCCACGGCCACGACGAGCGCGGGCCCCGTCTCCTCGACCGCCCGCAGACGTAGCTCCCTGTCCTCCACGGCCGCAGTTCCGACGACCACCCGGGAGGCACCCGCCCTCCGGAGCCCGGCGAGATCGTCGATGGACCTGATGCCGCCGCCGACCTGGATCGGGACGTCCACCGCGCGGGCCATCCGGCCTACGAGGTCCATCTGGACGGGCCTGCCCTCCCTCGCGCCGTCGAGGTCGACGACATGGATCGCCGCCGCCCCCCGCCGCTCCCACTCCCTGGCCCTTGCTACGGGGTCTGCGTCGTACTCCTTGGAGCGCCCGAAATCCCCCTGCACGAGCCGGACGCACCGCCCTCCCAAGAGGTCTATGGCCGGAAAGACCGTGAAGCCGCTCAAAGCGTCCTCGACCACGCGAGAAAGTTCTCGTAGAGCCTCAACCCCGCCCGGCTGCTCTTCTCCGGGTGGAATTGCACCGCGACCAGGTTCTCCCGCCCAGCCGCCGCGCAGAAGCGCACCCCGTACTCCGTCTCGCCGACGAGGTCTTTGGGCTCCGCGGGGTCCGGGTAGTAGGAGTGGACAAAGTAGAAGTCCTCCCCATCGAGGCCGTCCAGCACAGGGTGATCCCGCACAAGCCGCAACTCGTTCCAGCCCATGTGCGGCACCTTGAGATCCCCGCCCTTGAAACGGCGCACGCTCCCAGGCAGCAGCCCGAGGCCCGCAGCCCCCGGCGACTCCTCCGAGTCCTCGAAGATCACCTGCAAGGCCACGCAGACCCCGAGGAACGGTTTGCCGGATCTAAACGCCTCCACGCACGCCACGTCCATCCCCCGCTCCCGCAGCTTCTTCATGCAGTCCCCAAAGGCCCCGACCCCCGGCAACACCACCGCGTCCGCGCCCCCCACCCGCTCAGGGTCGGAGGTGAGGTCCACCCTCGCGCCGACCTTCTCGAGCGCCCGCGTGACGGAGAGCGTGTTGCCCGCGTCGTAATCGATAACCGAGATCTTCAAGGTTTCGGACATCAAACAGCAGCTTTCGGGTAAGACCGCCCGCCGGGCGCTACAGAGCGGGCCCCGTTCCGGAGACCAGTCCGATTATCCAACCCCTGATACCTTGTGGCTGAGACCCGAGAGCTAATCGACGACCCCCTTTGTCGAGGCGCTGCCGCCCGTCCTCGCGGCGACTCCCGCCCGGAGGGCGACGGCGAGCGCTTTTACGCCGGACTCGACCTTGTGGTGAGCGTTCTCGCCGTAGTGGCAGTTTAGGTGGAGGGTGAAGCGGCCGTACTGGGTGAAGGCGCGCAGGAACTCCATAAAGAGCTCGGTGTCGAAGGTGCCGATCTTCTCTGGCATGGCCCCCAGGTTGCAGGTGAGGTGGCTGCGCGCGCCGAGGTCCACGACCGCGGTGGAGAGGGCTTCGATGAGTGGCGCGCTCGCGTCGGCGAAGCGGACGAGGCCCGTCCGGTCGCCCAGGGCCTCGTCGAAGGCCCGTCCAAGGACCAGGCCTGTATCCTCGACGGTGTGGTGGTCGTCCACCCAGGTGTCGCCCTTCGCCTCTACTTCAAGATCCATGCCGGAGTGGTGGGCGAGCAGGTGCAGGAGGTGGTCCAGAAAGCCGACGCCGGTCGAGACGTCGGCCTGCCCGGTACCGTCCAGCTCCAGGCGGACCCGCACGAAGGTCTCCCCCGTCTTGCGTTCCGCGCTACCCGTTCGCGACATCCCGCTCCTTCTGGCCCTCTGGCGTCTCGGATCGTTGCGTTTCCAGCATTCTAACGGACCCTGGCCCCGGAATACGGGCTCCGGCGGACTGCACTCGGCGCACCGGCCCTAGCGGAGGCGGACCCCGACGCTGTCGGCGTGGTTCTCGAAGCCTTCAAGCCGGGCGAGGCGTTCTACGTGCGGGCCGATCTCGTCCAGGGCGTCGCGCGTGTAGTGGATGTAGTTGGTGTGGGCGAGAAAGTCACGGGTGCCGAGGGCCGAGGCCCAGACCGCGGCGCCGCCGACCGGGAGCGCGTGGGAGGGGCCGGCGGCGTAGTCGCCGAGGGCCACGGGGGTGAAGTCCCCGATGGCGACCATGCCGACGGCGTCGAGGTCCTGGAGGATCGCCTCGTGGTCCTCGGAGATCACGTGCGCGTGCTCGGGGGCGTAGGCGTTGGAGATCTCGACGGCCTGGGCGCTGTTTCGGACCAGGACCAGCGTTATCAGCTCGGAGGGCTCTCCGGAGAGGAGCGGCTCGACGCTGCTTATAAGCTCCTCGCTCGAGGAGAGGAGCACGGCGGAGGCGCCGGAGAGGTGCTCCGCCTGGGCCATCAGGTCGCGGGCCACCCGCTCGGGGAAGGCACCGGCATCCGCGATGACCATCACCTCGCTCGGGCCCTGCGGCGCGTCGATGCCGACCACGCCGAAGACCTCGAGCTTCGCCGCCGTCACGAAGTCGTTACCGGGGCCGACGATCTTGTCCACCCGCCCAACCGTCTCCGTACCGAAAGCCAATGCTCCGATGGCCTGCGCCCCGCCGATGGCGTAGACCTCCTCCAACCCCAACAGGCCGGCGACGGCGAGCACGCTCCCGTCGGCCCTGCCGTCGGGGCCGGGCGGGGTGCAGACCCGGATCTCCCCCACCCCCGCAACCTGGGCCGGCACGGCGGACATGACCAGCGTGCTCGGGTAGGCCCCGTGCCCGCCGGGGACGTAGAGGCCGGCGCGCCGGATCGGACGCACCCTCTGTCCCACCGTCGCCCCGCCGCGGCTCTGCTCCCAGGACCGCCCCATCTCCCGCCGGTGAAACGAACGCACGTTGTCTATCGCGTAGAGAAAGCTCTCGCGAAGCTCGTCCGGGAGGGCGTCCCTGGCCTCTTCGATCTCTTCGGCCGGCACCCGCACGTTGACGGGCCGCACGCCGTCGAAGCGCTCGGTGTAGTCGAGCAGGGCCCCGTCTCCCCCCTCGCGCACGCCCTCGACGATGCCCCTGGCGATCTCGCGCACCGAGGTCGAGAGGAAGCCGTCTTCCCGGCGTAGGCCGGCGGCGACCTCTCCCGCGTCCCCGTCGCGGGCATCTATTCTCTTAACCAACTGCGTCTCCCTTTCCGTGCATGGCTTCGACAAGGGCGGCGACCTCGCGGTGTCGCAGGCGGTAGGAGCCGCGGTTGGCGATCAGGCGGGCGGTAGAGTACGAGATCTCGTCCATGACCACCAGATCGTTCTCCCGCAGGGTGGTGCCGGTCGCGGTAAGGTCCACGATGCACTCGGCCAGCCCTACGAGCGGGGCGAGCTCGACGGAGCCATGCAGCTCTATGACCTCGGCCTGGCGTCCCATCCCCTCGAAGTACCGGCGGGCGACGTTGGGGAACTTCGTCCCTACCCGCACGACCTCGGCGTGGTCTATGGACCTCCGAACCTCCTCGACCTTAGCCCTTGGGGCGGCTAGTACCATCTGACACGCCCCGGTCCCGAGATCCCGAAGCTCCATGACGTTCGGCCGCTGCTCGTCCAGCACGTCCTTGCCGACGATCCCGATGTCCGCCGCCCCGTGCTCGACAAAGACGGGCACGTCCGAAGGCCGGCTCATGATGAACTCCGCCCCATCCGCCCTGTAGAGAAGCCTCCGCCCGTCGTCCCTCAAGACCCCCACAGGCATCCCGGCTGACTCCAGAGCGGCGAGGGCATCCTCAAAGATCGCACCCTTGGGCACCGCGACCCGCAACGCCTTCACGAGATCACCCGCCCGGCGACGGCCCCGGGGGCCAGGATCTCCGCCTCTCCCCCCGCCGCGGGCGCGAGCTTGACGCCGTCCGGCGCCGGGTAGCAGACCCAGCCCGCGTCGACCGAGCGGGCGTAGTCCGCAGCCTGTGCCGGCGGCAAGTCCTCCGCCAGGTGCAGGGTCGGTACGTTTGAATACCTCAACTCTGAAGCGGCCCGGGTCGCCTCGACCGAGGCGCCGACGAGGACGACCAGCGGGGCCGGTTCTCTCTCGGGGAGGGCGGAGACCAGGCGTTCGAGGGAGATGGCGAAGCCGGTGGCGGGCAGCGGTTCGCCGAAGCGCCGGAGAAGGTTGTCGTAGCGGCCACCGTTGGCGACCGTGAAGCCGAGGCCCGAGGCGTAGACCTCGTAGACGGCGCCGGTGTAGTAGTCGTGGCGTCCGATCAGGCCGAAGTCCAGCATGACGCCGTCCAGAGGCCCGGTTGCCCTGAGATGATCCAGGATAAGCCGCAGGTTCTGAAGCGCCGCCCCGGCCTCCTCGTTATCTCCGGCGTATCCGGCAGCCCGCTCCAGCAACGAGCCGTCGGCGGCGGGCCCGACGAGGCGCGGTATCTCCCGGATGGAGGCGGCGACCTCCGGCTGGAGGGTGCGGGAGATCTCGTCCACCCTGACGAGGTCCTTGTCCGCGAGCGCCGCGAGCACATCGGGGGCGGCGCCGGGGGCCGCGCCCTTCAGGTACCCCCTGTAGAACGCCGCCTGCCCGAGCACGAGCGCGAAGTCCGTCCCGGGACGGAGCCCTAGAGTGCGGAGCACGTCCACGAGCAGGGCGATGGTCCCCGCGTCCTCGCCAGGGCTCGCGGAGCCGACGGCCTCGACCCCGGCCTGGCGGAACTCCGCGCTCTGGCCGCGGCCCACGCCCGTGCGGCGGTAGACGGGGAGGCTGTAGGAGAGCTTGTAAGGGGGCGGGCTGTTGCGCAGGCGCTGGGCGACGAGGCGGGCGACAGGCGTCGTCACCTCCGGGCGCAAGAGGAGCATCTGGTTGTCCGGGTCAAAGAGCTTGAAGGCCGAGTCGCGCAGCTTCGGCTCCTCGATCACCTCAGAGTACTCAAGCGCCGGCGTGATCACCTCCCTGAAACCGTGCAGGCGGAACCGCTCCAGCACCCTGGCCTGGGCGTCCAGCAGGCGCGTCGACTCGGGCGGCAGGACGTCGCGCGTACCAGGGGTGGTCGAGAACTTTCTGGGGGTCTTCTCTCTCATCCGGGGGCTATCTTAACCGATACAAGACTCCGTTCACGGTCCACAGATCACACGGTGCTACGATGCGCTGTCGCCGGCAGACGGGAGAGGAAGAGGCTTGGAAGAGCAGGACCCCCAGAAGATCGAGGGCATGACCCGGATCGTGCTCCGCCCGCTCGCAAGCCCCTTGCCGCTGGCGTTCTTCGCCTTCGGCGCCGGCTCGCTCATGCTAAGCGGCCTGCAACTCGGCCTGATACCGGCCTCCGAGACCCGCAGCGTCGCCCTCGTCCAGGCCGCCTTCGTCTTCCCGCCGCTGGCGCTCTCTTCGGTGCTGGCCTTTCTCTCCCGCGAGACGCTAGGGGCGACCATCATGGCCCTGATCTCCGCCTCCTGGCTCGCCAACGGCCTGATCGACCTGACGACCCCACCGACCTCCACCAACGCCACCCAGGGCCTCCTCGCCCTGGCGCTTGCCGCGATCCTGCTCCTCGTCGGCGCCGGGTCCGTCTTCGGCAAACCCCTCCTCGGCCTGGTGATCGCCCTCGCCTCCGCCCGCTTCGCGCTGAACGGCCTCTACGAGACGACCGGCGCCCCGGGCTTCGAGGCTTCGAGACCACGTCAGGCATCGTCGGATGCGTTATAGCCGCCATCGCCCTCTACGGCGGCCTCGCCCTGGGCCTGGAAGATCTCCAGGGCGGGGCGGTCCTCCCCATCGGCCGCCGCGGCGCGGCCCGCCGCGCCTTCGAGGGCGACCTCGGCGAGCAGGTCGGCCCCATAGAATCCGAAGCCGGCGTCCGCAAACAGTTGTAGTCGCCCCGGGAGCCCTCACCGGCTAGACTGAAACCTCGCAGGCGTGGAGAGGGGAGAGGGATGATCGAGGTCTGGGGCAGGGCGAACTCCGTCAACGTGCAGAAGGTGCTGTGGTGCCTGGGCGAGCTTGAAGTACCGTTCGATCGGTACGATGCCGGCGGCCTCTACGGCGTCAACAAGGAACCTGACTTCCTCGCCCGCAACCCGACCGGTCTAGTCCCCCTCCTCTCAGACGACGGCTTCGACCTCTGGGAGTCGAACACCATCGTCCGCTACCTGGCGGCCCGGTACGGCGCTGGCTCCCTGTGGCCCGAAGACCCCGCCGCGCGCGCCCTCTCCGACAAGTGGATGGACTACCAGCTGGGCACGATCTTCCCCGCCTTCAAGGACGCGGTGATCGGCCTGATCCGAACCCCGCCCGAGAACCGCGACCCGGACAAGATAGCCGCCTCGGTCCGGGCGACGGCGGATACCCTGACCGTGCTCGACGCCCACCTCGAAGACCGCGAGTACGTCGCCGGAGACTCCCTCACGGGCGGCGACGTGGCGCTCGGCTCAACGATCTACCGCTGGCTCACACTGGATATCGACCGCCCGCCCCTGCCGAGCCTCGAATCGTGGCACGCTCGCCTCGAAGATCGCCCCCCCTACCGCGAGCACGTCATGGTCCCCTACCGGATGGAGGGCCCCGCGTAAGGCGTCTTTTCGGGGACCGACCGGTTCACCCGACGGTCTCCAGGCGGGGGTCGTTCGCCCGCCGTCTGCCCCTGCCGGGTCCAGATGGACTAGAGATAGATCTCTCGTTTAGACGATGTGCCGGCGGGCCTCTCGCGCCTATAGTCTCTTTGGATCGGGGA
>CADCUW010000149.1:904-7135 GCA_902805985.1 uncultured Rubrobacteraceae bacterium | reverse complement strand
CGGCGCTTTGGAGTCGTCGAGAGCGGCCCCCTCGAACGTGATCTTGGCGTGCGGGCCGTCAGGTGGCGAACCAGGGCGTGGTGTTGGTCCCCGCCGCGGAACGTAGGGGTGGAGCACCCGAAGAAGAGGTCAGGCACCCGCCCCGCCCCAGAGCCCGACGCCCCTAGCTTTTTCCACCCGCGCCCCCTTTCCGTCGCAGGCCGCAGGCGTGCACTGCCAGGCCAGCCCCACCCGCGTGCCCGTATAGAATTACGCTACGGGGTCGGACCCGAACGGCGGTGGCGCGGGGGTCCGGCGGAGGTCATCGACGGGAGGAAGCAGATGCCGGACACCAGGCTTGCGGTCGTTACGGGGGCGTCGTCCGGGATCGGGGCGGCTACGGCGCTGGCGCTGGCAAACGACGGGTTCGAGGTCGTCCTCGGTGCCAGGCGCGGGGACCGCATCGAGGCCCTGGCCGCCGAGATCGGGGGTCACGCGAGAGAGCTGGACGTTACCGATTCCCGTTCGGTAGAAGAGTTCGCCGCGTGGACGGAGGGGCTCGGTGGCGCGTCGGTGCTCGTCAACAACGCGGGCGGGGCGAAGGGGTTGGAACCGATAGCGGAGATGCACGAGGAGCGCTGGCGCTGGATGTACGAGGTGAACGTGCTCGGCCTCGCGATGATGACGAAGGCCCTCCTGCCGCAGGTCCGCCGTTCCGGCAACGGCCACATCGTCATCATCGGGTCGGCCGCGGGGACGGAGACGTACGCCAGGGGCGCGGGCTACGCCGCGGCCAAGTTCGGGGCCCACGCCGTCTTCGGGAGCCTGCGGCTCGAGCTCCTCGGCGAGGACGTGCGGGTCACCGAGGTCATGCCGGGGGCTGTGCGCACCGAGTTCGGCCTCGTGCGCTTCGAGGGTGACGAGGAGAAAGCCGAGGCGCCGTACAGGGGGATCACACCCCTCACCCCAGACGATGTCGCCGAGTGCGTGCGATGGGTAGTTACCCTGCCCCCGCACGTCAACGTCGACCGCCTCGACGTGAGGCCGGTGCGCCAGGGCGCCGCCACCCTCTTCGCCCGCGACGAATAGAAAGGGGCTTCGGGGCCACGGGTGAGGCCGCGCCTGTTTGCTAGAATCGGATGATGCGGGGCGGACAGAGAGTATTCAGCGGGATACAGCCGAGCGGCAGGTCACACCTTGGGACGTATCTTGGCGCCCTGAAGAACTGGGTCTCGGTGCAGGAAGATTACGACTGCTTTTTCTGCATCGTGGACCTGCACGCGCTGACCGTGCCGCAGGACCCGAAGGTCCTGCGGGCGAACGTACGGGAGATGGCGGCCCTCTACGTGGCCGTCGGCCTCGACCCCGAGAAGTCCACCATCTTCCGCCAGAGCCGGGTCTCCGAGCATACCGAGCTAGCCTGGCTCCTCAACTGCGTGGCGAGGGTCGGCGAGCTCTCGCGCATGACGCAGTTCAAGGACAAGGCCCAGAAGGGCGGGGCCGACTCCGCGAGCGTCGGGCTGTATGACTACCCGGTCTTGCAGGCCGCCGACGTTCTTCTGTACAACGCCCACCTCGTGCCCGTAGGAGAAGACCAGCGCCAGCACCTGGAGCTCATGCGGACGCTCGCCCGGCGCTTCAACGGACTCTACGGCGAGACCTTCGTGGTGCCCGAGCCCGTGATCCTGGACGTCGGGGCGAGGGTAATGGCCCTCGACGCTCCGACCAGCAAGATGAGCAAGAGCGCGCCCACCCCGGCGGGCTACGTGGAGCTTCTGGACGAGCCGGACGTCATACGGCGCAAGATCCGGCGGGCCAAGACCGACTCGGGCTCCGAGGTCGTCGCCTCCCCCGAGAAGCCCGCGATAACGAACCTGCTGAACATCTACGCCGGCCTGACGGACCTCTCCGTCCCCGAAGTACAGGCCCGGTACGAGGGCAAACGCTACGGAGACTTCAAGAAGGAGCTCGGCGAGGTCGTCGTCGAGACCCTGGCCCCCATTCGCGAGCGCGCGCTCGAACTCCTGGACGACCCCAGAGAGCTCGACGACCTCCTGGAGTCCGGCGCGGAGAGGGCCCGCAAATCCGCCCACGCGACCCTGCGCGACGCCTGGACCAGAATGGGCCTGGACTAGTGGTTCGTACGAGAATGGGCCGGGTGCCCGCACGCCCGTGACGACCGCCGCGCTCGTCCTCGTGCCGGGGCTCCTGTGCGACGAGCGGCTGTGGCGCCACCAGGCAGAGGGCCTCGCTGACCTCGCGGGCCGGGTCCTGGTTCCCGACGTAACCGGCGGGGACTCCGTGGCGGAGATGGCGCGCGGCATCCTCGATGTAGCACCCGGGCGGTTCTCGCTCGCCGGCCTCTCGATGGGAGGTTACGTGGCCCTTGAAGTCATGCGGCAGGCGCCAGACCGCGTCGAGGCGCTCGCCCTGCTCGACACCTCGGCCAGGCCCGACACGCCCGAGCAGACGGAGGCGCGGCTCGCGCTCATCGGGCTCGCCCGGACCGGCCGGTTCGACGAGGTGTGGCGCGGGCTCCTGCCGAAGATAGTCCACCCCGACCGGGTCGGGGACCCTGAGCTCCGCACCACCGTCCGGGAGATGGCCCACGCCGTCGGCCCCGGGGGTTTCGAGCGGCAGGAGAGGGCGATCATCGGCCGCCCGGACAGCCGCGACGACCTGATCGGCATCTCCTGCCCGACCCTCATCCTGTGCGGGCGGGACGATGCCCTCACACCCCCGCACCTGCACGAGGAGCTCGCCGACGGTATACTGGGGGCGCGCCTGCGCCAGATCGAGAACTGCGGCCACCTCTCGACCCTGGAACGCCCGGAGGCGGTAACGAACGCCATGCGCGAGTGGCTCGAATCCCTCGCGGACCAACTCGCGGAGAGCACTTAGCAGGAATCGTAGACCCTGAGGCACGAGGCTCCGAGACACAAGACCCGCGGCCCCGCGCCGTTCCGGAGAAATCGTACGTCAGGGGCCGCCGGGGGCTGGGATCAACTCCGCGCGAGTAGCCTCCCGCGAACTCCGGCTCAAGTGATCCTCGGGAGTTCGATCACCGGTCGAAGTCGCCCCGCCCGCCGGGACGATCACCGAAGCGTTGGTAAGGTCTATAAGGACTCCTAACAGGTTGATCCTGGAAGCCGGTGCTGTTGCTCGCCGGTGAGTACGACCTCTGGCTGACCAAGCACGTGCTGTCCGGCTAGGGCAGGATCTCGACGTACCCGTCCGTTCCATGCACGCGGATCCGCTGCCCGTCCCGGATCAGCCGGGTGGCACTCTCCACCCCCACGACGGCCGGCAGGCCGTACTCCCGGGCGATCACCGCGCCGTGGGTCATCAGGCCCCCAACCTCCGTCACCAGGCCCTCTATCGCGACGAACAAGGGCGTCCAGCTGGGGTCCGTGTAGGCGGTGACCAGGATGTCGCCCGCTTCGAGATCCGCCTCCGCCATGTCCAGGATGACGCGGGCCCGCCCCTCGGTGGTCCCGGCGGAGACCGGTAGGCCGGCCAATGCTCCGGCCGGCAAGTCGTCGCGCCGGTACGCCCCGGCGATGACCTCGCCATCCGACGTGAGCACCCGGGGCGGCGTGAGCGCTCTAAACGACCTGAACGCATCCTTGCGCTGGCGGATGAGCTGGTCGTCCACCTGGTGCGTGCACACGACGTCGTGGAGCTCGTGGAACGTGAGGTAGAAGATGTCTTCCTTCTCACGAAGCACGCGGGCCTGCACGAGGCGCTCGGCTTCTGCCAACAAGGCCTGCTTGTACACGAAATAGCGGCTGATCCAGCCGTACTTCGGATACTCCCGGTACCCGATGAACGTGCGGACCCGGTCGATCATCCGCTTGGCCTCCGCGGCCTTCCGCTCTCCGCCCGGCAATACCCGCAAGCGCTCCAGCAGCTCCTGTTCGTTCTGCCAGGCCTCCTGCCGCCCTTGCTCGAAGCGCCGCTCACCGGCGCCCGGCTCGAAGTTCTTGATGTTGCGAAGGAGGAGGGGCACGAGCATGGTGGGGCGTTCGCTCCACCGCGGCCTCGTGATGTCGATCTCGCCGGCGCAGCGCATGCCGTACGCGTCGAGCCAGGCTCGGATGGCATCTCGCGCTTCTCGCCCGCCCGCGAACGTGGGCAACTCGTCCAGAAAGCCGTCATCCTCGACGTGCTGCAGAAACGTCACCACCTCTGGATGCGGGCGGACCACGTCCGCGACGTCCAGCAGCGCCAGTCCCATCTCCGACGTGACATTGTGGGAGACGGACCGCGTGAGCGTGTCGGCCGCGTTCTTCTCGCCCAGCCACGCCTGCAGCTGCTCATTGAGCCACCAGGTGGCCTCTATCCCCGCCATGATCGCCTGATGGCTTTGCGGATCGAAGAGGACCCGCTTCAGCTCCTGGACGTCCGCCAGGATGAAGTCGAGCAGCGCCGAACCGGACTTCGTCCCGATGTCGCGCTTCACGGCCGCGAGGGAGGCCTGATTGCGCCCGATCAGCCCAGCGACGATGGCCGGATCGGTCTCGATCGGGGCGGGCGCGCCGCCGCCCGGCGGCGCCACGCCGGGATCCTCGTCCGGGAGCGACCGGATGAAGTCGCCGCGGTCGAGGATAGTCTGCAGCGCATCCCCGATCAGCGGATCGGATCTTCCCACGAGCCCAAGGAGGCCCGCGCGGCCCGCCGGCGAAGCCAGGCCCTGGGCGACGTCGACGAACAGTCTCCCACCGGCCTCGTACATGGGCCGCGGGGTCGTCATTTGCCAGAAGGAGAGCCCCAGGGGTTTCATCGGGTCGGTCATCATCTGCTGGTGACCGACGGAGATGTAGACGTGGTTCTCCCGGTCGCCGGCCGCGGGGATGGGAAACAGCGTGGTGATCGGCCGGCTCTGGACGATCTGGAAGCCGTCGGCCAGGCACCATTCGATGTCCTGGGGCCGGCCGAAGTGAGCTTCGATCCGCCGGCCCAGCTGCGCGAGCCGCACGACCTGCTCATCCGTAAGCGCTGGCTCGTCCTGCCGCCCCGGCTCGATCGCCTGCTCCTGCGTGCCGCCTGCGGGCGAGGCGTGGATGGCGAGCCGCTTGGTGGCGACCTTCCTGGCGACGACCTCGCCGTCCCGCACCTTGTAGACGTCCGCGTTCACAAGACCCGAGACCAGGGCCTCGCCGAGGCCGAAACTGGCCTCCACGGAGGCGACCTTCCGGTTGCCCGTCACGGGGTCGGCCGTGAACAGGATGCCGGCCGCCTGCGAGAAGACCATCCGCTGCACGACCACGGCCATTTGGACCTTCCGGTGGTCGATGCCGTTGTGCAGGCGGTAGGTCACGGCCCGTTCGGTGAAGAGTGAGGCCCAGCACCGGCTGACGACCTGGAGTATCGCCGCGGGCCCCGCGATGTTCAGGTACGTGTCCTGCTGACCCGCGAAGGAGGCCGTCGGCAGGTCCTCCGCCGTCGCGCTGGATCTGACGGCGCAGGCGGCTCCCTCGCCGAGCCGGGCGAGCGGGCGGGTGATCTCCGCCGCCAGATCGTCGGGGATGGCGACCCCTTCGAGGGTCCGGCAGATCTCCGCACTGAGCGCTCGGATCGCCCCCCAGTCGTCTGGTTCCAGGCGCGACAGCCGATCAATCGGATCGTCGATCGATGGCGCTTCCGCCATGATCCGCCGGAAGGCGTCCGTCGTCATGCAGAAGCCAGCCGGCACGCGGATGCCTTCGATCCGCGAAAGCT
Source organism: uncultured Rubrobacteraceae bacterium (assembly GCA_902805985.1). Lineage (GTDB taxonomy): Bacteria > Actinomycetota > Rubrobacteria > Rubrobacterales > Rubrobacteraceae > Rubrobacter_D. Next base: position 1,435 of record CADCUW010000149.1, on the reverse strand, counting down.
CCCCCAGGTGCGCGCCCTTGCCGCCAACGACCGCGACCTGCGTCCGGTCGATCTCCTGGAGACCCAACACGTAGCAGCCCATCCGCTCCCTCCCTTGTGCATAGCTTCTGGCTTCGGCCGGTATTGTGCGGCACGACCTGGGGCTTGACGCAAGCCCCCCGGTGCGCTGTACTGTAGAGGTGGAAAGGGGCACTCGGACCCACCTATGAAGTAGTTCGCGACTCGACCGCACAGCGCCGCAGACCATGCCGTAAGTTGCGCATCCGGCAGGAACCGATAACCGGCGACCGAGCCCGCGGATCACGCGGGGCATCCGTCACCATCACGCCGATACACGGCGTCCTTCTGGCGATCGGGCTCCGAGTCCTACCAAGATACCAGCGAAACCCGTCACCACCGCGGCACCCCGCGTCACGGGGTCTGTGTTGTAATCTGACCTGTCCTTCCATTCATGCTTCAGTCATCTGCCGGGTAATTCATGGCGAGATCTGCTCTGACCGTCGCGACCATCGTTGGCGGCTACTGGGTCTA
>CADCUW010000149.1:0-894 GCA_902805985.1 uncultured Rubrobacteraceae bacterium | reverse complement strand
TTGACGCAAGCCCCCCGGTGCGCTGTACTGTAGAGGTGGAAAGGGGCAGTCGGACCCACCTATGAAGTAGTTTGCGACTCGACCGCACAGCGCCGCAGACCATGCCGTAAGTTACGCATGTGGCAGGAACCGATAACCGGCGACAGAGCTCGCGCTTCGCGAATCACGCGGATCATCCGTCACCAACATGCCAACTCACAGCGTCCTTCTGGCGGTCAGGCTCCGGGTCTCGTCGAAGTCCCAGCGAGGCCCGCCACCCTCGCGTCACCCCGCCTCACGGCTCGTGTCCTAGTCTGACCCGTCCTGCCGTTTATGCTCCGGCCATACGCCGGGTAATTCATGCCGAGGTCTGGGTGGAGCGCCCCTAGCGCCACGCGCAACGGACGAAGGGACCGGGGCTTCTGCTCCCCGGCTCCTTCACCTTGCTCCTATTCACCGGAGTGCGAGGAAGGGCAATTCCCCGAACTTCGGCAGGAAACTGTCTGAAAACCCTCACGAGTGGGCCAATCTCCTCGCCATAAGGCGGCTCATCGCCGCGTAGATGAAGGCTTCCCCGCTCTCCGGCAGCCTTTCGTAGTCTTTGCTCATCCTCCTGTTCTGAGAGAGCCAAGAGAAGGTCCTCTCCACTATCCACCTCTTCGGCAAGAAGGGGCTCCTGGGGCCTTTGTGCGGCATGAACCTCTCCGCGTCGATGGGAACTCCCTCTCTGTGCCACTCCCTTACCCACCTCATCATCACCTCCTCCGGGGCTAGCTTCTTGGGGAGGCGCACGATCTCTGCGGTCCAGCCCAGCGTCCTTTCCACCCAGGCGGCGCCCCTGTCTTGGCCGGTGTATCCGGCATCCAGCCACAGGTGAGAGAGGCGTGGCAGGCGATCGGGCGAGGATGATGCGAG
>CADCUW010000148.1 GCA_902805985.1 uncultured Rubrobacteraceae bacterium | reverse complement strand
AGCGCCGCGAAAACCTTCGCCCGGCGCTCGAGATCCACCCCCGAAACACGCTCCTGTTCTCTCTCCATCATGCCACCTATCTTACTTCCCGTACAGAGCCCAGTCAAACACTTGAACACACAAGCGATGGTTTGACTATCCAGGGTTCGGGGGGCATAATTTCGGGGTCGTTGTAGTCAGTAGCGTTAGGAGCGGCGGATGTCTGAGGTCAGGAACGTTGGAACGGCGGATTGGGACGCGGAGGTTCTTGGGTCCGGTAGGCCGGTTTTGGTGGATCTCTGGGCCGCGTGGTGCGCGCCCTGCCGGGTGGTCGGTCCGATAGTCGATGAGATCGCCGGCGAGAGGTCGGAGAGTTTGGACGTCTTCAAGCTTGACGTGGACGCGAACCCGGAAGTCGCGATGCGTTACGGGGTGAACTCCATACCCACGCTGCTCGTGTTCAGGGACGGCGAGGAGGTCGGCCGCGTGGTCGGCGCGCTGCCGAAGGCCCGCATAGAGTCCCAGCTCGACGCGGCCCTCGGGGCCAGGGCATGACGCGCGCGGAGGGCCGGCGGCTCTACGGGCCCCACGCCCCGGAGTCTGAAGAGGGCGGCCCGGACCCGACGGAGGACCCGATCCTCTACCTCGAAGAGCGAGAGAAAGAGAAAGAAGGGTGAACATCGGCGTCATAGGCTCGGGCAACATCGGCGCCACCGCGGCCAGGCTGTTCGCGGCCGCCGGACACCGGGTGGCGATCAGCAACTCGCGCGGGCCGGAGACGCTCGCGGGTCTGGTCGAGGAGATCGGGCCCGGCGTTCGGGCCGCGACCGTGGAGGAGGCGGCCGAGTTCGGGGAGGTCGTGATGGAGGCCATCCCCTTCGGCCGCTACGAGAGCCTGCCGGCGGAGAAGCTATCGGGCAAGGTCTTCATAACCGCCTCCAACTACTACCCGGGGCGTGACGGGGAGGTGGACCACGGGGGCCTCGCATCGAGCGAGTTGATCCAGAACCACCTTCCCGGCGCCCGCGTCGTCAAGGCCTTCAACGCCACGTACTTGGTGAGGCTCAGGGACAACGGACGTCCCGATGCCCCGGTAGATGAGCGGGAGGTCGTTCTACTGGCCGGGGACGACGAGGAGGCGAAGGGGGTCGTGTCGGGCCTGATCGAGGAGATAGGCTTCGCCCCTGTGGACGTGGGTACGCTCGCCGAGAGCCGGAGGCAGGAACCGGGCTCCCCCCTCTACAACGCCTCCATGAGACCAGCCGAGGCCCGCGAGATGCTGGCCGGAATGGGGTAAGGTAGCGGCATGACCGAGAGGTTTACAGTCCACGATCGAACCCCTTGCCCGATCCAGAGTGCCACTTGAATCGGGAGATCCTGGCCGCGCTCGACGCGACCGATGAGGTTCGCGTGGAGACCCGCCGGGACGCGTCTTCCCCGGGTCACGAGACCGTGATCTGGGCCGTCGTCGTGGACGGCGAAGCTTTCGTGCGCTCCGTGCGCGGCGCGAAGGGCCGCTGGTACCGCGAAGCGTCGGCCAACCCGGACGTGACGCTTCGCGTGAACGACTGGCGGGTGCCGGTACGCGCCGTCCCGGAGACGGACGCGCGAACCATCGAGGGGGTCAGCGAGGCCATCCGCGAGAAGTACGGGGCCTCGTTCCCCGGCCCGACGGCCGCGATGCTGCGGGAAGAGGTACGGGCGACCACCCTCAGACTGACTCCGGCGTAGATGCTCGCCCGGATCGCCCGGAGCGGGCACGCGGGCACGCTCGGCGGGGTTGGCCTGGGCACCGGCGTGTTGCTCGTCGCGCTCGGGGCGGCGCTGTGGGGGACGGACGGCGTGCTGCGGGCGCCGCTCTTGCGGGAGATGTCGCCGGCGGCCATCGTGCTTGGGGAGCATCTGATCCTGCTCCTCTACTCCGTCCCGGCGGTGGTGCTCGGGTGGGGCTCGCTCGGGCGCCTGCGCGCCTCGGGGTGGCTCGCCCTGCTGGTTATAGGGTGGGGCGGGTCGGCGCTGGCGACGCTGCTGTTCACGGCGGCGTTCGCGTCCAGTGACCCGACGGTCGCGATACTGTTGCAGAAGACCCAGCCGCTCTTTGCGATCCTGCTAGCCCAGGTCCTGCTCGGCGAACGCCTGAGGCTCGCCTACTGGCCCCTCTTCGCGGCGGCGATGGTCGGCGCTTACCTGGTCTCCTTCGGCAACCTGAGCCCCTTCTCGGCGCTGGGCTCGGACGCGGCGTCCGGGGCCCTGCTCGCTGTCGGGGCGGCCGCACTCTGGGGCTCCTCGACGGCGCTCGGGAGGTTCGTCCTGCGGGACGTCCCCTTCCACGCCGTCACCGGCGCGCGGCTGCTGCTCGCCGTGGCCCCCCTCGCGGCGATAGCGCTGGCGCAGGGCGCCTTCGGGGACCTCGGCGCGGGGTTCGCCTCCCAGCCGGGGCGCCTGTTGCTCCTCGCCCTGATACCGGGCCTGCTCGGGCTCCTGCTTTTCTACCGGGGCCTCTCGACGACGCGGGCCTCCCACGCCACGCTCGCGGAGCTGGCCTTCCCGGCCACGGCCGTCGCCCTGAACTGGGCCATTCTCGGGGTCGGGGTGAACGCCGGGCAGGTCGTAGGGTTTATCCTGCTCTGGTCGGCCATCTACGCCCTCGGGCGGCTGGCTGGGAGGACCTTAGGCGACACCCCGGCAGACCACGAGACAAGGGAGACGAGATGACAACGGACACACATACCGGCGGCAGAGACCACGCCCTGGGACCGGCCGACGCGCCGGTGACGCTCGTCGAGTACGGCGACTACCAGTGCCCGTACTGCGCGAAGACGAGGCCCATCCTCGAGGAGCTGGTCGAGAAGGCGGAAGGCAAGGCGCGCCTCGTCTTCCGCCACTACCCGCTCGACTCCGTCCACCCCCTCGCCCGGCGGGCGGCGGAGGCCGCGGAGGCGGCCGGTGACCAGGGCCGCTTCTGGCCCATGCACGGGCTCCTCTACCAGAACCAGGAAAACCTTACCGACGAGGACCTGCGCTCCTACGCTATGAGGTTGGATCTCGACCTCGACCGCTTCGACGGGGACCTCGCAGAGCACCGCCACGCCGACAGGGTTCAGGAGAACCGCCTGGCGGGGGAGCGGGACGGCGTGCGCGGCACGCCCGGCGTCTTTATCAACGATGTTCCCTACGACGGTCGGCTGGAGATCGAAGCCTTACTCGGGGCGGTCGAGGAGGCAGCGGAAGGCACGCGGGGGCGCGGGACGGGCCGCGAGGTCCGGCGCGTCGGCCCCGGCGATTCCTTCGGCGGGCTGGACGACCCCATCGCCGAGATCTGCTCCGAGGAGCGCGGCGTCAACAACGCGACCCTGAGAAGGGTAGTCCAGCTCGCGGTAGAGATAGCGCGCGAAGGCCGGGAGGGACGCAAGATCGGGACGCTCTTCGCCGTCGGGGACCACGAGGCGGTGCTCGTCCGGTCCCGGCCCCTCATCCTCGACCCTCTAGCCGGCCACCCCGACGACGCGAAGGGCGTCAAGGACCCGGACATGCGCGAGACGGTGAAGGAGCTGGCCCAGCTGGACGGCGCGTTCGTCGTGGCGGACGAGGGCGTGGTCGTCTCCGCGGCCCGCTACCTGGACGCGGCCTCGGACAATCTGGAACTCCCTTTGGGCCTCGGCAGCCGCCACATGGCCGCTGCCTCCATATCCCGCAACACGAAAGCGGTGGCCGTCGCCGTCTCCGAGAGCTCGACGGTCAGGATCTTCGACGAGGGGAGGGTGGTCGCCGAGGTCGTCCCCGAGGTCTGGATGCTCCGCGGCTACGGTCCCTATCCCGGCCGTTAGGCCGCGAGTAGGGAGATGCGAGGGCAAAACCCGTACCGTTGATCTCCCCGGCGCGGTGTCCTCATACCACAGGGCCGCGGCAACGGGCGGAACCCCGGGACGTCCGGAGTAGGGCACGAAAAAGGGCCGGGGATCTTCTTCCCGGCCCTCTGTTGTCAGCCTGACGGCTGAAACCTGTTGCCTGAAGCCTCCCCTACTAGACGGCCTTTATCTTGCGGTCGATCTGCTCGATGAGGGTCTCGCGGCTCTTGTTCTTCTTCTCGAACTCGCGGACCTTCTTGAGCTGCTCGGCGGAGAGCCCCTCGAGCCTCTTGGAGACCTCATCGACGTTCAAGCTCTCGTAGTCCGTGGTCCCCAGGGCACCGTAGACGACCGTCCGGACCTCGGCCTCGCGCGTGGCCTCCTCTGTCTCCCGCAGGACCTTGTCGGTCTGCTCGGCGGTTTCCTCGGCGACCCGCAGGCCCTGCTGGGCGACCTGCTGGGTGGCCTGGATTCCCTGCTCCGTGGCCTGCTGGGCGGTCCTCAGACCCTCCCTGGCGTAGGAGGCGAAGGGCGTGAAGAGGTTCTGGGAGGCCCCGACCCACTCGCGGCCGATGGTCTGCAGGCCCTCCTGCTGCTTGCGGGCGTTGCGAACGACGGCGTCCGCCGCGTGGAGGTTGTGCCCCGTCTGCTCGCGCAGGGTCCGGACCCCCCCGCCCAACCAGTTCTGGGCAAAGTCGACGTTGCGCTGCTGAAGCTGCATCAAGCGCACGCCGTTGGCGAACCACTCCTGCGCCGCCCTGGCGTTGTCTTCCTGCAGCTTGAAGAACTTGAGACCGTCCTGGGCCAACCTCGCGCCCCGGCGCTGGGAGGCCGTGAAGCTCTCCGCGAGGGCCTCGTAGGAGTCGCGCTGGATCTCCGTCATCTCCCTGGCGGTGCGGGTCATCTTCTCGATATTCGTCGTAATAGCGATCTTCTCTACCTCCGTTGGGATAGATCGCTTCCTCTATGTTCCTAGTGCACATATATACCACACTGAGGCACCCCGAAACATCCGGTCTGAGCTCCGGGTGAACTATTTCACACTCGGGGGTGTTCGGGTGAGGAGCCGGCGGGCGGATCGCCCTGGTTTCAAGGTTTCTCTACGCTGTGGAGGTTTGGGACGAGAGGTAGCTGGGCGGGCGGGGTTACGAAGAGTTCACGTCCTGGGCGGGATCCCGCGTCGGATCTCCGATCTGTGTCGGGCCTCTCCCTTCACGTCGGCGGCCCGTCCTGGTCGTGCCGTGGGGTTTCCTGCCGATCCAGGCGATGAACTTCTCGACGTCGGGGTGGGACCTCAAGGCTTCGATGGTGTTGTAGTCGCGTTCGAGTTCTTTGTTGTCGAGGACGGTGTGGATGTGGCGATGGCAGGGCGGGCAGAGGCCGACGGTGCGGTGGATCTCCTGCCGGTCGAAGGTCTTCTTGTTCCGTTTGTTTTTGTGGCGCGTCCTGGGGACGAGGTGGTGGCGCGTCAGCCGCTCCACCGGCCGGCCGCACAGCCCGCACTCCCCGCCCCCCGCGCCGTTGGTGGTATTCACGCGTTTATTGTATCGATCCGCGGACAGGCTATGGGTGAGCGGGTTCGCGGTCGGGGCTTACTTCAGGAGCCGCGGACGCGGGCGCGCAGGGCGCTGAAGGCGAGGTAGAACGAGACGGCGCCCACGAGGGCGACGGCGCCGATGGCGGGGAGCAGGTCGGCGAGGACCCAGCCGGAGGAGATCAGGGCGCGGAGCCCCGCGAGCAGGTAGGTCACCGGGTTGTAATCCGCGACGGTGGCGAGCCAACCGGTCAGCGCCTCCTGCGGCAGGAACGTCGTGGTGAGGAACGCGAAGGGGAAGAACAGGATAAAGGAGGAGTTCACGGCCGCCGGGTTGCCGGTCCTGAGAGCGATGGCGTAGGGGAAGCCCGTGAACGCGAGCCCCCAGAGGCCGCTCAGGAGCAGGAACGCGAGGATGCCCAAGGGCCCGGTCGCGAAGCCGACGCCGAGGATAAAGCCGAGCACGAGCACGGGAACGCAGAGGGCCATGACGAGCACGAGGTCGGCGGCCATCAGGCCGAGGAGCAGGCTGTAGCGGCTCACCGGCGAGACGAGCAGCCGGTCGAAGTAGCCGGACTGGATGTCCGTGACGAGCGCGGACGCCCTGGAGATGCCGGTCACCGCGAAGACGATGGCGACGGGCAACTGGAAGGCCTCGAAGTCGTCCACGCCGGCAAAGGAGGAGATGTCCGCCAGCGCCCCGACGTTCACGATAAAGAAGAAGAGTGGGACGATGAGCGCCGGGATGAGGGCCGCCGGCTCGCGCGGTATGGCCCGCAGCGCCCTTCCCGCAACGCTCATCAGGTCCCGCCAGAAACCCGCCGGCCGCGCCCCGATACGCCTGTCTCCCGCGTTGATGCTCGCGCCACTCATCGTCCGTTCTCCTCGCTGGTATCGTCCGTGCCGAGCCGGTTGCCCGTTACTTCGAGAAACACGTCGTCGAGGGTCGGGGTGCGTAGAGTGAGCCTCTCCACGGCGACGCCTGACTCCTCGAGTGCTACGGCCACCTTCCCGACGACGCGCGGGCCGTCCGGGGTGGCGATGGTCAGCTCCTCGCCCCGGGCGTCCACCTTGTCTACGGCCTCCAAGGCCCGCAGCCGCTCCACGGCGCCATTGGGTTCGCCGCGGGTGCTGGCGACGACGAGGTCCTGGCCGACGGAGCGCTTCAGGTCTTCTGGGGTGCCTTCGGCGGCGATGCGACCGGCGGCGATGATGCCGACCCGGTCGGCGAGGCGGTCGGCCTCTTCGAGGTACTGGGTCGTCAGGAAGATGGTGACGCCGAGCTCGTCGTTGAGGCGCCGGACCTCCTCCCAGACCTTCCGGCGGCTGACGGGGTCGAGGCCTGTGGTCGGCTCGTCGAGGAAGAGTACGTCCGGGTTGTGGACGAGGGCGGCGGCGAGGTCGAGGCGACGGCGCATGCCGCCGGAGTAGCCGCCGATGCGCCGGTCGAGGGCGTCGCCGAGGTCTATGAGCTCGCCGAGCTCCGAGAGTCGGCGCTTCGTCTCCTTGGCGGTCAGGCCGTAGAGGCGGCCCTGGAGGCGCAGGATCTCGGCGCCCGTCTGCTGCGCGTCGAGCGCCGCCTCCTGCAACGCGACACCAATGCGCAGGCGTACCTCGTGCGGCTCGGAGACGACGTCGCGCCCTGCCACCGTGGCCCGTCCGCCCGTCGGGGAGAGCAGCGTCACGAGCATCCTTACCGTGGTCGTCTTGCCAGCGCCGTTCGGTCCGAGGAAACCGTAGATCTCACCGGGTTCTACGGAGAGGTCCACCCCGTCCACCGCCGCGTTCTCCCCGAACCGCCGGACGAGCCCCTCGGCCCTGATCGCGATCCCATTCCTGGATGCCCCTCGTGAGTCCAAACCCCTACCGCCTCCCCGCTTTTTGCCGGTGTTTCGACGTGTTGCTTCTACACGGAATTCTACTTGCGAAGCCCCTCTATCCCATCGGGCGATTCGCCTTACGTAACGGTGATTCCGCCCTTTCGGCGGTGAGTTTTTCGTCGATGACGAGGACGAGTTTTCCGCGCGCCCGGCGGCTCTCGCTGCGGCGGTGCGCTTCAGCGGCCTCGGCCAGCGGGTAGCTGCGTTCGATCACCGGCCTGACCTCTCCGGCGCCTATCCAGGACCCCACCTTTTCGAGGTCCCCGCCGTCCGGCTTCACCAGGACGGACTCGATGCGCCTGCCGCCCCTGAAGCGCGCCAGCCACCCCGGGGAGAGACGCCCGATAAACGGGTTGACGCTAACGAAGACCCCTTTCGGCCCCAGCACCCGGCGGACCTTCCAAAACGGGAGCACGTTGGCCGCGTCGAGGACAACGTCGTAGCGGGCCTTCCCGGCGGTAACGTCCGCCGCCGTGTAGTCCAGGAACTCGTCGGCCCCGAGGCTCCTTACGAGGTCTTCGTTGCGCCCGCTGGCGGCGGCCGTCACCCGCGCGCCCACGACTTTGGCGATCTGGATCGCGAACGTCCCGACCCCGCCGGAGGCGCCGTTGACGAGCACGTGGCCGCCCGCCGCGAGGTTGGCCTTGTCCCGCAGGGACTGGAGGGCCGTGAGCGCCGCCAGCGGCACGCCGGCGGCCTCCCCGAAGGTGAGGCTCAGGGGGATGGGCGCGACGGTTCCCTCCGCGGCGACGGCGTACCCGGCGTAGCCGCCGCCCGCTGTATTGGGGAGCATCGCGTAGACCGGGTCGCCGACCTTGAACCGCGTCACGCCCGGGCCCGTGGCCTCCACTATGCCCGCCACGTCCGCGCCCGGCACGAACGGCATCTGCTGGCGGACCACGAACCGGAGGCCGCCGCTCCTGAGGAGGCAGTCAGCCGGGTTGACCCCGGCCGCGGCGACCCGGATCAGGACGCCGTCAGGACCCGGCTCGGGCCTCTCCACCTCCAGCGACTCCAGCACCTCGGGCGGCCCGTAGCGCCGGATGCCGACCGCCCGCATCTTCTGGTCCAAACCCTCTCCTCTCTCTCCGAACGTCTCCGTCCCGGTTCTCAGGCCGCCGCCCATCATGCGACCCTCGGCCGCGCCGCCCTGCGGGCGCGGGGCGAGGTCGGTCCGCTGCGGAGCAAGACGGCCAGGACGGGCACGGCCGCCGCGACGGCGGCCCCGGTCGTCAAGGGCGAGGCGTCGTACTGTGCGATGACGACGGCGACGAGCGCCCACAGCACCGTGAGGGCGAAGATCGCGTAGCCCTGCGGCGGGCCTGCCCTGCCGGCCCGGGTGATCGCCGCAGCCAGAAGACCGCCGGAGATCAAGAGCGCGGAGCCGATGAGCACCTCGCCGGTCCCCCCGCCCTCCACGAGACCCCGCCGTACCGCCTCGGAGGTGAGGCTGACGGCGTTGGCCGCCGTGACCCAGCCGAGGAAGACCCCGACCATCGGGGCGACGAGCCACCGCTCCATCCGGCCTAAAGTGCCCGCCTCCGAGCGCGCGAGACGCAGGTAGGCGACGAGGAGGAAGGCGAAGATGCCGAGCAGCATCGCCTGCGCGAACCCGAACTGGCGCAGCGGGACGAAGACGGACCACAGGCCCGTGCACAGGAACGCGCCCGCCACCGGCCACCCGACGCGCCGCAGAACGGGGTTTCCACGGTTGGCGGGCAACGCCTGGTAGACCGCGAAGAGCAACGAGAGGAAGAAGATCACGGCCCACACCCCGAACGCGTACCCCGCCGGCTCCACGAGCGAGGGCGGCCCCTCCGAGACGGCCTCCGAGATCGCCACCCCCGCCAGAACCGTCGCCCCTACCTGGAACAACGCCCCGACCACACCTGCCACCCGCCGCCCCGAATCCCAACCCCCGATACCCACGTCGTCCACCTCCACAATGGTATCCTGCTACAATATTTCTATGATCAAGTATTTTTATAATCTAAATACTTGAATGTCAAGGCAAAATGTGGAGGCTGTCTCGGATCTGCTGCGCGCGCACTCTTCGGCGGCCACGCGCTACGCGGTGGCGCTGGCCAGGCGCATGGGCATGGGGCCGTCTGAGGTGGCGGCGCTCGAGCACTTGCAGGGAGCGGGGCCGATGACGCCGGGTCAGTTGGGCGGTCGTCTCTCCATGAGCCCCGGGGCGGTGACGGCGCTCGTCGACCGTCTGGAGAAGAGGGGCCACGTCGAGCGGACGCCCAACCCCAAGGATCGCAGGAGCGCGCTCCTGCGCGAGACCGAGAAGGGGCTGGAGGAGTCGCTCGGGCACCTCTGGCCCTACATAGAAGAGATGAGAAACATCGAAGAGAGCTTGACGGAAGAGGAGCGGGCCGTGATCTCGCGCTTCCTCAAGGCCGCGACGGAAGCCGCCAGCCAACACGCGGACAGGCTATCTAAAGAGGGGCGGGGCCTGCCCCCAAATCCTGGTGCCTGAAAGGTCCCCCCGTCAGCCACTCCTTCCAGGATGTGGTCTCAGCACGAAGCTCTGCCCTACTCTCTCCTCATAGGGACGTCACGAGAACCCACAAATATCGCCCGTACCGTCCGCGACGACGTAGAGATGGAAGAAAACCTCGTTGAAAGGCGTATTCACCCGAGTGCGTGGGAGAAGTCCCCTGCGAACTTCTGCCGGCTACCGTGGTTAGGTGTGCAGCCGGTAGAGTCGGGCTTCGCCAGGAGCCAGCTTCAGCCCCAAGTATCGTCGTCTATCAGCAGTTTGTGGGGATACCCCAACGAACTCGCCGGTCCCGGTGTCCAGCTTGTATGCCCTGCGCACCGAGCGCGATAGCGCAAGCCGGCTTTCGGCCACGCGCGCCAACGAGCGGTTGGTCACGAAAAAGTACCGCACATCCGGCACTCCAGGCCTGAGGAACCTGCCAAGGATGAGTGGGCTGCCGCTTACCGCGCTAACGTAGCCATCCTCCTTGAACGGCTTCGCTCCCAGCGGCAAGCGCTCCTCTCTCGCGTGGACGACCGACTCGGAGACGAGCGGCAAGAGCGCCTTGCCCATCACCCCCAAGTAGGCGTTGACCTTCTTGGCGTAGTCGTACAGGACGGTCTGGGTGCCGTCTGGCGCGATCAGGGCCTGCCCGAACCGGAGCGGATCATCGGGCTGCGAGTCCGGGGTCCAGTACGTGAAGTACTGGATACCCTTGGCCCCGTACGCCAGGCTCACGTTGACCTGCCACCGGATCTCGGCCTCGCTGGGCCTGCGTCGGTCCTGAAAGCCAGGATAGGCGGAGTCGAAGCCCACGCTTTGGATAAAGACCCACGAAGGAACGCCCTCCCGAAGCGAGACCCTCCTGATCGTCGCCCAGTTGTAGAAGTAGTCGCCCGTGATACCACCCCCCGACAGGAGCGGGTAGTGATCGAAGCAAAGGAGTGGCGGCTGAACTACTTCCATGTAGCGGTCGAGGTAACCCTCGTATGTGGCGGTCCCTAGCACGCTTTCGTGGGCGTAGGAGGGCCACACGTTCACGTAAGGCAGCTCCCCGGGGGCTTTGTTTTGCAGCTCCTGCCTGGCGTCCTTCAGGATCTGAAACAGGCCCCTGCCCGGTTCGTCGTACAGGTTCAGGCCGGCCAGCGCCGGGTTGCCCGCGTGGAGATCCAGGAGCTCTTGGATCCTCAGCATTACCTCATTCTCGGCGGTAGCAGCTGTGGAGTAGGTGCCTTCCCGTTCGCCGGGCCCGGAGGCGGTGCGAGAAGACGCCTCGGCCCCCTCTTGCTCGAGCAGGTATCGCATGGGGCTAGGCGTCCCGGCTTCCGAGGCGGTCGCGGCGGCCGCACTACTGGTACTGCCGTCGATGATCCTGCGGAGCCTGCTGTCCGTCAGCAAGAAGCGCAGCCCGTTGGCCGAGGCGGCATTGAGGGCCAGCAGGTTTTCGTCATCGTTGCCAACACCGTTGCCGCCGATGACGAAGTTGAAGCCAGCAGCCGAGATCTCAGCGTAGCGTTCGTCGGAGGTCTGCTCGGGGGGCGGGGGCCACCAGAGTCCTATGGGATACTTGCCGTCAGGGTTCAGGAGTTCCGCCCCCCCGACGACCTGGGCCCCGGCGACGCCCGCGGGGAGCAGCGAGCCGGGGAGGAGCGAGAGCCCGACCCCGAGCCCCGCGAGCTTCAGAAAACGCGCGCGGCTGACCCCGGCATCAAAAACGCCGTGGTTCCCTTCACCTGCCATGGCTCCCCCCTCTTCTCCTCAAAGGAAACCGTCCCGAAGACGGCCCCCGAAACACGAATACCCTGCATCTTACCCTATTCCGGATACAGGCATGTTCGTACTCTTACTTTGCGGGGCGCAGAGTCCCCGACTCAGCGTCGCCTCCCGCGCGGCGGGTGCACGACGTAGACCACCCTCCCCTGCACCTCCGCCTCCTCGGCGGGCACGACGAGGTCCTCGTGGTCCCCGTTCTCCGGCCGCAGGCGCACGAACTCGCCGGCCTCGCCGCCCTCGCCGCCCTCGCCGCTCTCGCGGAAGATCCTCTTGACCGTGACCTCCTCGCCGCCCCGCAGCAGCACGACGACCACCTCGCCGTCGGCCGGGTCCTCGTCCTCCTCCACGACGAGCACGTCCCCGTCCTCGATCCCGGCCCCCGTCATGCTCTGCCCCACGGTCCTCAAGGCGTAGCGCCGCCTCCCCGACCGCGAGAGCCGCAACTCCGGCGGCAGGTAGAACGACTCGTCGTCCACCGCCACCGCTTCTAACCCCCGCCCGGCGGCGATACGCCCCAGCAGCGGCATCTCGGCGGCGGCCTCCCAGCCAAGCTCCGTGAGCCGGACGCCCCGCGCCCTCCTCGACGCGCCCTCCCGCTCGACGTAGCCGGCCTCCTCTAGCCTCTTGAGGTGCTTGTGGGCCGTCTGGGAGCTCCGCAATCCAACCGCCTCCCCCAGCTCGCGCACGGTAGGAGCCCCCCCTCCCCCGGCGCTCAGGCGGGCCAGGTAACGGAGCATCTCCATCCTCTTACCCCAGTTCTCAGGGACCATGGCCGCTCCCTTCTTCGCCCCGCCACGGGCACACCGCCTCGGGTGCACCGCCTCGGGTGCACCTTAACGGATTTTGCCCTGGACTGCAAACTACAGTTTGTGTTAGCGTAAAAAGGATAAAGATAGAGGAGCGCCCCCACCCCGGGCCCCCGAGACCGAACGGCGACCAACCAGTAGCGGTCTTCGGGGGATTGAGGAGGCGAGGACGCCCTTCGCCCGGATTATACCGGGCGGGGAGGGTCCTCCCCACCCCCGGCTCGGCCCTGGCCCGGAGCCCCGGCCGCGAGCGCTCCCGGGAGGAGGGTCTCTTGGAGACGAGCGTCGCGGAGATACACGCCTACCCGGCAAAGCCGGAGGGGTTCGAGGAGCCGCTGTTCCCGACCTGCGAATCGAGGCGGGCGGTGGCCGAGCACCTGCTCCGGGCGCCCTGGCTGGGACGGGCCTCGGAGCTGGAGGGGGGCTCCGGCGGTTCGGCCCGAATCGCGCGGGAGCCGGTGCAGCTCCAAGGCGTCCCAGGCCGGGTGGGGATCTCGTGGTCTTCGGGCCGGCGTCGGCGCGCGAAGAGGCGGCTCGTGGTGAGGGAGCTCGCCCGCTGGCGGGAGGTGGCGGCGTGGTGGGACGAGGGGCGGTCCACCGACAGGAGCGTCCACAGGGTGCTCCTCTCCTGCGGGGCGGTGGTGGATCTTGCGAGGGAGAGCCCCGGCGGGTGGTTCCTCGTGGGCGTGGTGGATTGAGCGTACCTTTCGTCCACCTGCACGTCAGGAGCGGTTTCTCCTACGGCTACGGCGTGGCGACGCCGGCGGAGTTGCTCGAAGAGGCGGCGCGCACGGGGATGGGCTCGATGGCGCTCACGGACCGGGACGGGCTGTACGGTGTCCCGCGCTTCCTGGAGGCCGCTGGCAGGGTCGGCGTCTCCCCCATCGTCGGGGCGGAGGTGAGCATCTCTGGTGGCGGTCACCTGGTCCTGCTGGCCGAGGGGATGGGGGGGTACCGTTCGCTGTGCCGGCTCATCACGGCCTACAGGTGCTCTTCCGTGGACAGGCGCAGGCCATCCTGCCCGCTGGAGACTGTCCTGGATCACGCCACGGGCCTCGTCTGTCTTACCGGGGCCGTGCCGTTCGGCCTGCTGCCCCATCTCGTCCTCTCCGGGCAGGGGGCCAGGGCCGCGGAAGTCGCCGGCCTCCTGAGAGAAGCGTTCGGACGGAACGGTATCTTCGTGGAGATCACGGACGACGGAACGGCCGGCGGCAGGACGAGGCTCGCGAAGGTCGCGGCGTTCGCGGAAGAACGGTCCCTGCCGACCCTGGCGACGAACGAGGTGGCGTACCTGGGGTCCAGGGACCATCGCCTGCACGAGGTCCTGGTGGCGGCCTCCAACCTCTCGCGCCTGCCGGGCCCCGGGTACCGTCCCACGGACCAGCTCTACCTGAAATCTCCCGAGAAAATGCACCGGCTCTTCGCGGATCGTCCAGAAGCCCTGGCGAGCGTTGCGGCGGTGGCGGAGCGGTGCGCCGGCACGGTGGACCTCTCGGGGCGGGTGCACGTGCCCGTCGCGGGGGTCCCGCGGGGTACGTCGGCGCGGAAGGTTCTCAGGAGGATGGCGTTCGCGGGGGCGAGAAAGCGTTACGGCAAGGGCGGCGAGGACCCGACGCTCCGGGAGGTGGCAGCGCGGCTCAGGCGGGAGCTGGAGTGCATAGAGAAATTGGGGTTCGCGCCGTACTTCCTGGTGGCCCGGGAGGCGCGGAAGATCGCCAGGGACCGGGGCATCCCGGTGACGGGGCGGGGGAGCGCGGCGAACAGCCTGGTCTCCTACTGCCTGGAGTTGACCCAGCCCGAGCCTTTCGGCAACGGGCTGCTCTTCGAGAGGTTCATGCACGAGGGGCGCATCGACCCGCCGGACATAGACCTGGACTTCTGTTCCATAAGAAGGGACGAGGTCAGGTTCGAGATGATCCGTCGCAGCGAGAAGAACGGCGCGGCGGAGGCGGCAACCGTCCAGACCATGTCCCTGCGCGGGGCCGTGAGGGCGGCGGCCCGCGCGCTCGGGCACCCGCCCCGCGAGATAGACGCGCTCTCCCGCCACGTCCCGACCCGCTTCAGGGACCGCGATCACGTCTACGCCGGCCTCGACGGCTGGAAGGAGGCCCTGAAAGAGCCGGCCATGCGTGGCCATCCCTTGCAAGACGTGGAGAAGTACCGCCTGCTCCTGGAGCTCTCGGCGGGTCTCCTCGGGCGCGTCAGGGAGGCCGGTACCCACAGCGGCGGGATGGTCTTCGGGACGGCCGATCATCACCTCTCCGAGCTGGTGCCGCTTGAGCCCTCGGGGACGGAGGGGCTACCGAGGTGCCAGTACGACAAGGACGACCTGGAGCGCGTCGGCATCCCGAAGCTCGACCTGCTGGGCCTCAGGATGCACACCGCGCTGCACGCGGCGGGCGTCCTCGCCACCGAGAGGACGGGCCGGAAGGTGGACCCCTACGATCTCCCGCCCGAGGACGAGGAGACCTACAGGCTCATCCGGACCGGAAAGAACGCCGGGATGTTCCAGCTCGAGTCTCCGGGGCAGATGCACCTGAGTAGGCGGCTCAGGCCCGAGAAGTTCACGGATCTCGTGGCCCAGATCTCGCTCTTCAGGCCCGGTCCCGTTAGGGGGGACCTCATAACCCCTTTCATCCAGAGAAAGAACGGAGGGGGACGGCCGGAGAAGATCCTGCCGCAGATAGAAGAGGCGTTGCGCCGCACCTACGGCATCCTCGTCTACCAGGAGCAGGTCCTCGCCGTGGCGAGGGCTATCGCGGGCTTCTCCCTCACCGAGGGGGACACGCTCCGCCGCGCCATGACCCGCGACCGGGGCCCGAACGCGATGGACGGGCTGCGCAACGAGTTCGTGCGCCGGGCGGAAGGCAACGGCGTCGAGGCCGTCAGGGCGAGCGAGGTCTTCTCCTGGATGGAGGGCTTCTCCGTCTACGGCTTCTCCGCCGCCCACGCCGCCTCCTTCGCCGAGCTCTCCTACGCCAGCGCCTACATGAGGCGCCATTACCCGGCGGAGTTCTTCTGCGCCCTTCTCAACTCCCAGCCCATGGGCTTCTACAGCCCAAGACTGCTCCTGAACGAGGCCAGGAGGATCGGTCTCGGCATACTCCCGCCGGACGCCAACGTCTCCGAAAGGGATTTCACCGTGGAAGACGTCCCCGCCGGTCCGGCGCTCCGCGTCGGCCTCCGCTACTGCAAGGGCCTCTCAGAGAGGGCCATATCTTCGATAGTCTCCGAGCGGCGCGAGAGGTCCTTCGTCTCCGTCGTCGACCTGTACGGCAGAACCGCCGTCGAGAAAGATTCGCTCGAGAACCTCATCAAAGGCGGTTTCCTGGACGGCCTGCCGGGGGGAGAGAATAGATCGAAGCTGCTGGACGAGGCCAGGTCCCTGCCAAAAAAAAGGCGGCACGCGGGGCAACCGGAGATACCTCTAGAGCACCCGGCGAGCTGGTGGGTCTCGCGCGAGAGAAAGAGTATCCGGCACCTGCCCCTCGCCGGGACCGCCAAAGAGAGGATGGAGTGGGAGGTCCTCAGCCTCAACGTCCGCCGGCATCCCCTCCGCCCCTACCGCGCGGCGCTGAGGGAGCTTGGGGTGGTTTCGAGCGAGGAGATCCGGGGCCTCACCCACGGCACCCGCGCCCGCGCGGCGGGCCTCATAGAGTGCCTCCAGAGCCCCCCGACAAAGAGCGGCCACCGGGTCTACTTCCTCCTGATAGAAGACGAGGACGGCCTGCTGCAGGCGACCCTCTTCCGCCAGGCCTATCAGAGGTGCGGCGATCTGCTCCACCGCGAGGGCGCCTTCTTGCTGGAGGGACGAGTAGAGCAGACCGCGGCCAGGGGCTTCGCCTTCCTCGTGGATCGCGCGCGGAGCCTGCAGGAAGCCCTCGCCGGTGCCGCGGTGCCGGCACCGCGGGTCACGTCTTCGCCCGGCGCGTTCCTGCGGGCGGGGAGGCGCGGCAGGAAGGCCAGCTAGGGCTATCCAGCGCGGAACACGTTCTCGCGATGCCACCTCAGAGAATCGGCATCGGGCCAGAACGGTTTCCGGGAAGGGCCGACGATGCCCCGCCCTTCGAGGTTAGTCAGGTAGCCGGGCAGGTTATCCATTACGTTCAGATGGGGGGAAGCCAGGATCTCGTATCCCGAAGACACCCTCATGGGCCCCTCGTCGAACACCCAGTGGCACATTCGACAGAGGGCCATGCCGTTGGCGGGACGGTCGTCATGCGTCACGCTCCACGGAACTATGTGCGCCGCCGCGGCCGCCGTGTGTCCATCGAGGGTACGGACGCGGACGCCGCACAGGGCGCAGCGATGGAGGTACACGGTGACGACTGCCCGCCTGAAGCCCTGGTCGCGGACGGCGGGACGGTACGCCTTCTCGACGTTCAGCATCTCTCCGACCCTGGCGTCTTCGGGCCTTCTCAGTAGCTCCTCGCTGTAGACGAAGGCGCCGCGGTTGATGGCGCCCTGCTCGAAGACGAGGTCCATCGTTTCCGGCGAGAAGTACGTCTCGACCAGGACGCTTCGCAACCGGTCGCGGTTCTCCTTCGACCGCATGAGGTCGTAGAGTTTCTCGTCGAAGCGGGCCCCGATGACCTCTTCCTGGAGCCGGGCCAGCGACGTGATCTGCGGGCCGATCCGAACGCCCTCGTGCCTCGGAAGCAACCGCCAGAAGCCGTCGCCCCGCAGGTGGAAAAAGGGCAGCGCGAGGTTGCCAGGACGGCCGAAAGGCAGAACTCGCTCCCAGTAACGGCCGAACAGCTCCGTAATCTCGTCCGCAATCTCGACGAGGTTCGAGGAGATTCTGCCCGAGTCGAAAAGGTCCAGCACGCACAGGAGCAGGAGCGGCTTGTGCGGGGCCTGATGCGCCGTGATCCCGGACCATACCTTGCGGTCTCTGTTGGTCCGGAGCCGGGCGAAGCGCGCCGTGTAATCTTCTATCCCGCCGCTCATCAAAGTGCAGGCATGTTAGCCCCTACGCATCTTTGGACGCCAGTCCCGACCGACGTAGCGTCGATCGCGGCACTTCAGCTACCGGTAGCACACCCTTAAGCGGAACCCTCAAACGGGTTGAGCAGCCGCACGCCGGTGCGCGCGACGTCTGAGGTGTTGCGGGTGACGAAGGTCATGTTTCTGACCCTGGCCGTGGCTGCCATCAGGCCGTCGACCACGGGTACGGTGCCGGACGCATTGATGCTTCCCCATTCCTCCGCGACCTCGGCGTCGATAGGGATGATCCGGTCAGCGTAGTCCCTGTGAACGGTCGCCAACCAGGCCTCGTAGACCTCCGCCTGCACGGGATCTCTTCTTTCGAGAAGCGCGATACCCCGCCTGACCTCCCCGAGCGTCAGGACGCTCAGGTACAGGTCCCCCACCGGCATGGAGGAGATCCAACGCTTCACCCGCTCGTCGCCCCGCGGCTTGCGCGCTTCGGAGATGACGTTGGTGTCCAGCAAGTACTCCACCCTACAGGTCTACGTCCCGCGGCATCTCTCTCGGCCGCTCCAGGTCCAATACGCTCAGGTCCGGCCCGGACAACAAGAACTCCTTGAAGTCCGGCTTCTTCTCGCCCGCCCGCCGGTACTCCTCCGCCGGAACCACCACGACCACCTCCTCCCCGTGCCTCGTAACGACCTGCGGACCCTCCTCCAACGTCCGCCGCACCAGCTCGCTGAACCTCTGCTTGGCCTCCTGCAACTGCCAGGGCATACCGTAGCTCCCTTGTTTTCTGTCTAGTCTGTCCAGATTATACGTCTGGACACCGCGCAGGACCAGACCCGTAGGATCCTTGGATGGTCGATTAGCGCCGTTGGCTTAGCGCCGTTGGCGGCCCGCCGTCTAATATATTCGTCAGTACGGACAGGCTTCGGGGAGGTTCAGTGCAAGCGCGAATACCGAACATCGATGTGCGGGAGTACCGATTCGAAGACGACGGCCGCAT
>CADCUW010000147.1 GCA_902805985.1 uncultured Rubrobacteraceae bacterium | reverse complement strand
AGGGAGCGACGAAGGCCCACTCTTCGTCGGAGACGTCGGTGGGGTACGGTTTTCTTTCGGACATACCAATATGCTACCGTCGAGGCCACGCAAGTTCATAACACCCTCTAGGCGGTAGCCGGTTGCGCCACCGGCTCACCACGCCCCCTGGGCACCCAATCTTCGGGGGCGAAGTTCTTGGCCTCTAACCTGCGGGCAGCGAATTCTCGACAAAGGGCAGCCTAGCAGCCTTGGCATATCGCTCACATCGTACAAATGGACCAGATGCCAAAGCATCTCAGCTAGCTTCTCAGAACCCCACGCCCGAAGCTATGGGGACGATCCTTCCACGCGCTGCCGCGGAATTAAGATTGGAAGCTCTCGGGTACCTTGCACCGCTGCCGTTCGTAATTTGCCAACCCGAAGCTCCGATCGGCTTGCGGTTGTCTGAAGCCTCATCAACTCTAGGCGTTCGACGCGACCGTCGGTGGGGACCGGGAGCCGGAAGCGGAGGGAGTATTTTGCAAGTTTGGAACCGCGTAGGCATCCGGGCCTACGAGAAAGCAGGCTCCAAGGAGATCGGCTGGCGTCGCCAGTGCCGCATCATGGCGGCAGGGTCTACGACGAGATCTACGCCGGGCAATGAATGGGGGTTCTCTGCCTGGCCGGCACAGGTGGGCCCGGCAAGGAGCCAGGTCGACTGAGACGCCGGGCGGCCTGTCGGCGAGACCCGTCAGGCGGTACGGCTGCGCGGGAAGGGTGAAGAGATGGCTCGCTCGTCTCCGCGCGGTCCTCTAGCAGGCGGGGCAGGCGCAGCACCGGCCATCAACCTCTAGCCTCAGACGAGAGATCGGATCATCTGCTGCGGCGGCTGGCGAAGAACCTGTAGGCGACGAAGGCAATCAACGCCACGAGCACGATGGGCCCGAGCGCGGTGGTGAACAGGAGCACGAACAGAACCCTGAACAGCCCGAACGATCCACGCCTACGGCCGAAACCGACGCGCCCCCTGCCGAAACCCCTCCTCTGGATCAACGATATGACGTCTGGCAACGCGCCCACGAGCAGCGGGACGATATACAGGGCCCATTCGGAGTATCCTGCCGCGATCGTGTAGATGTGAGCCATAGAGCCAGGTGCTCCCTTCGCCGTCCATCGCGCCTATCTACTGGCGTTATACCAGAGCGCGGAGCGCGGGCGACGAACCTCCAAATTACCCGTAGGCCGCAAAGACCGTCCTGTCTAGCGTCCACCTGGACGGGACGCTGGTGCTCCGGCGCATCTTCGCGCCCGACACGCGGTGAAAGTCCGTCAGAGATCGCCTTGTCGCCGGTTCTCCCGCGCGTCTCTCTCCTCCCGCCACCGATCCAGGCGAGCCTTGATCCCCGCCTCAGACCCGCTCTCCCTCGGCTGATAGTAGACGCGGTCCCCG
>CADCUW010000146.1 GCA_902805985.1 uncultured Rubrobacteraceae bacterium | reverse complement strand
GGCCCTGTAGGCCGCCGCCCGCCGCCGGAGGAACGCCTCCGGGTCCTGGCCGCCGTCGGGCGCCTCGTCGGCGTAGTCGTTGTCAACCTCGTGGTCGTCCCAGGTGACCATCCAGGGGAAAGCGGCGTGGGCGGCCTGCAGAGACTCGTCGGTCTTGTAGAGCGCGTGCCGGTTGCGGTACTCGGCGAGGGTGAAGACCTCCCGGCCGCCGTCGGTGTGGTCCCTCACCCCGTCGTCGGTGTTGCCGCCCTCGTAGATGTAGTCCCCGAGATGCACGACGAAGTCGAGGTCCTCCTCCGCCAGGCGCTTGTAGGCCGCGTAGAAGCCGTCGCGCCAGTCCTGGCACGAGACGAAAGCGAAAGCCAGGGACGCCAGCCGCGCATCGAACTCGGGGGCGGTCTTCGTCCTGCCGACCGCGCTGATCTCACCCCCCGCCTTGAACCGGTAGAAGTACTGCCGGCCTGGCCTCAAGCCCTCGACCTCGGCGTGGACCGAGTGCCCGAGCCCCGGCCTCGCCGCGGCCGACCCGCGCCGCACGACCCTCCGGAAGTTCTCGTCCGCCGCGACCTCCCAGCGCGCGTCGTAGCGCTCCGGGGCCACCCCGCCGGACCCATCCTCCGCGAGAGGCTCGGGCGCCAGGCGCGTCCACAGCAC
Organism: uncultured Rubrobacteraceae bacterium; assembly: GCA_902805985.1. GTDB lineage: Bacteria > Actinomycetota > Rubrobacteria > Rubrobacterales > Rubrobacteraceae > Rubrobacter_D. The sequence goes on along the minus strand of CADCUW010000146.1, from coordinate 6,510 downwards.
GACGGAGTCGGGCCTCGGGTCGCCGGAGGCAACCCCGAGCTTGAACGGATAGTCCGTAAAGCGTGGTGCTGCGACCGCCTTCTCCGCCGGCGGCGAACCGAGCGCCAGGAGCCCCGCGAGGCCGCCGGCCGCCCCGAGAAAGCGGCGCCGGCTGAGGAGCCTTCCGTCCCAGTTGCCACCGATGCCCAAAATCGACCACCCTCCGCTGCGTTGGACCCCAGTGAAGAGATGTAGCAGAAGGGCCGGCCGGCTTTGTTAAACGGCCGTAACTTCTGCGTAAATTCCGGTCCGGGGCCGTCCGCACCTACCCGCGCTCGTCCAGGTGCTCGTCCAGGAACGCGGCGATCTTCGGGTATGCGTCGAGGCGGTTCTTCAGCTTGGCGAGGCCGTGGCCCTCGTCCTCGTAGAGCAGGTACTCGACCCTGCCGCCGTTCTCGCGGACGCTGGCCACGATCTGCTCGGCCTCGCCCACCGGCACGCGCGGGTCGTTCTTGCCGTGAACGACCATGAGCGGGGCTGTTATCCGGTCGGCCTTGTGGATGGGGCTTATGGACCTGAGAAACTCTCGGTCGTTCTCTAGGGACCCGTACTCGGGCTCGCGCAGCTTGCGCCTGTAGGAGCCGGTGTTCTCCAGGAAGGTGACGAGGTTGGCTATGCCGACGATGTCCACCCCGGCGCTCCACAACTCCGGGTACTCGGTGAGCGCTGCGAGTACCATGAAGCCGCCGTAGGAGCCGCCCATGACCGCGACCTTCTCGTGACCCCTCTCCCTGAGCCAGTACGCGGCGTGGGCGAGGTCCTTCACGGAGTCCATCCTCAGCCTGACGTCGTCGAGGTGGGTGTACCCCTTGCCGTAGCCGGTCGAGCCGCGCACGTTCGGCAGCAGGACCGCGTGGCCGCGGCCCAGCAGGTACTGGGTGACGGGCGCGAAGGACGGGCGCGACTGGCTCTCCGGCCCCCCGTGGACGTTGATGACCACGGGCGCGTTGGCGTCTTCGGGCTCGTAGAAGACTGCCGGTATCTCCAGCCCGTCGAAGCTCGGGTAGCGCACTATCGTCGGCGCCTTGAAGCCCTTCTGGGGTATTCCGGCCGTGGAGGAGCGGGTCAGCCGCCGCGCCTCGCCGTCGGGGAGTTGCATGGTCCAGATGTCGGGGTTGCGGGCGGGGCCGACGAGCGTGAAGGCGAGTTGGCCGCCGTCAGGGGAGAAGGCGAGGCCGCCTATGATGCCGCGCGGCACCTCCGGGTCCGGCATCCGGCCGCCACGGCCGTTGAAGAGCAACAGGTCTGAGTAGCCTCCGACGTTGCGGGTCGCGGCGAGGGTCCGCCCGTCCCCCGAGAGCTCGACCTCCTCGACGTCGTGGTCGTCCGGGGTCAGATACTCGATGCCGAGCGTGCCGAGGTCCAGGCGGGCGAGCCTGACGAAATCACCGTCGCGGTCGGTGGCGAGGTAGAGGTGCTTGCCGTCCGGGGTGGCGTTCGGGGAGCGGAAGCGGGCCTCGCCCTCGTGCGGCGTGAGGAGCGTCGCCTCGCCGCCGGCGTTCGCCAGGTCGAGCCTGTAGAGGTCGTTGTCCGTGTTGGAGTGGTGGCGGGCGACGATCAGGAACGAGCCGTCCGGTCCCCAGCCGGAGACGGTATGGTAGCCGGAGGTCTCCCATACCGTCTCCGGCTCCCCGTCGGGCAACTCCTGGACGTAAACGTCGAAGTCCGTGCCGTTGCGGCGGGTGGCGGTGAAGGAGATCCTCGTCCCGTCCGGGGAGAAACCGCCAGAGTAGTGGATGGATTCGGGATCCCGCGTCAGGTCCCGTTCCCCGCTCCCTTCGGGGCCGAGCAGGAAGAGCTGCGAACGCTCGTTGCCGCCGGCGTCCATGCCGAAGAGGATCTCGTCCCTGGTCGGCGAGTACTCGGCGCCCGAGACGCGCTCCTCGTGGAAGGTGAGCTGCTCGGGCCAGCCGCCCCCGGCGGGGACCTCCCACGCCTGCGGGACGCCCGTGATCTCCGTCAAAAAACAGACCCTCCGGCCGTCCGGGGACCAGCCCGCGCCCCACGCGCCCCTGATCTTGAGGTACCTGCCGAACTCGTAGCCCAAAGCGCCGCTCCCCCTGTAAGATCGAGAGCCCAGATTAAACCACCCGCGCTATACTGGCCAAACCGTGCCATAGCTTCCGCGACCTAGAGCACGACCGACGCTGAAGGTTGCTTCGCGAGCATAGCGCGCCTGAAAAGGGTAAGTTTGCCTCTACCGACGATGCAGGAGGTGAAAAGGAAGTGGACCTCGCGATAATCGCGCAGGTGGTTTCGGCCGTCGGTACCGTAGGCCTTACGATCCTGTTCGGGTTCCAACTGAGGGTGTTCTACCGGCAGGTGTTGGTAAACCGCGACACCCTCAACGAGATACGGGAGGCCCGCGTTTCCCACGAGCGCCCCCAGGTCGTGGTAACCGCGGAGTACCGCCACGGCAACCTCGTCGAGGTCGTCATCGCCAACATCGGCAGGGGTGACGCGAAGGACATCAGGTTCGAGTTCTCCGCGCCCATGGAGAGCTCGGTGAGCTACCGGCGGGACTCTGAGGTCGTCCCCTTGAGCGAGCTGCCCCACTTCACGGAGGGCCTGAGCTTTCTCGCACCCGGCGCGGAGATCAGCACCATCTGGGACCGCCACGCCAACCTCGTGCCCCTGCTTCGGGAGATGGAACTTCACGAGGGGATCACGGTCACCAGCCGCTACGCGTCCCTTACCGGGGAACGCTACGAGACCCTCTGGACGATCAACCCGCTGCTCATGCCGGGAGACCTCTACGCTACGGGGACGGGCGCGACGGAATGAGCGTGGTTCTGATCGTGACCCCTCCCTTGACTGCCGTCGGCTCTGGCCGTGCCACAGAACGCGGGCCTTGCGGCGAGGTTTCTACCGGCCTCAGCGAAGGGAGGTACCGTGATCTTTAGACGCCTGCGCGCCATCTTCAGCGGTGAGGCCCGTCCTGGTGAGCCCGCCGAACCGCTCTACGGCCTCGACCCTGAGGAGCGGGGGAGGATCGGGACGGACAGGGACCCGCTGAAGGGCTTCGAGGCCGCCATGCAACGCAACGAGGCGGCCGAGCGCGCCGAGCAGAGCGGCGACCCCGAGAGGGCTATGGACCTCTACGAGAGGAGCGTCGCCGAGGGCTTCGTCGGCAGCCACCCCTACGAGAGGCTCGCCGCCCTCCACGAGCGCCGCCGCGACCCCGCATCGGCCCTCCGCGTCTGCGAGGCCTACCTCCACCTCGCCGCCTCCGGCACCATGCCCCGCGGCGCCCAGCGCAGCGCCGACCGCAAAGTCCCCGAGTTCCAGGCCCGCGCCGAACGATACCGGAGCATGATCTAGGCCCGCAAGACCTCACCTCCGCCCGGGCGACCGTCGCCGGAACTCCGTTGTGTGACTTCTTCGTTAAACCACAACATGTAGTGCCGATTTCCGCAATTGTATCCCTTTTGGCTACGTAATGCGTTCACAAAACCGTATAAGAAACGGTTTGTGCCACCTTGTAACTCTCCGTTTGGCTAGTAGGGTCTTGGGCTTGTTGTGCAAGCAATATAGAGGGGGACTCTTTGAAGTCTTTTCTCAAGACGATGATGGTGGCCGGCGTGATGGTGGTTTCGCTGGCTGCTCTGCAGGATAGCGCCGCGGCGGACACGCAGTTGGCGAGCTGGTACGGGCCTGGCCTCGAGGGCAACCTGACCGCGAGCGGTGAGGTCTTTGACCCGTACACCGATTACACGGCCGCCTCGCTGCAGTACCCGTTCGGAACGGAGTTGCTCGTTACCTACGGCGGGTACTCCACCACCGTCGTCGTCAACGACCGCGGGCCGTACGTGGGGGGTCGAGAGCTCGACCTGTCCGCTGCGGCGGCCGAGGAGATCGGCCTGACCTACACCGGCACGGATTACGTGGACGTGCAGGTTATCGGGTAACGCCTCTAACCATCCGAGGTACCCGAAAGGGCGCGGCGGGGATGCCGCGCCCTTCCTCTTTGACGAGATCCCCCCACAGCCCCGCCGGGTTGAAGGGGGGATCTCTTCTCTTGGCTCTTCTCCCCGGCGCGTTTCGCGGGGGATGGGCCGGGCATATAATCCGGGGTTGGAGGCTCCGGAGCCGAAGGGATCGAAGTGGACGACGGGTTGCAGGGGGTCAGGTTCTTCGAGTTCCTGACGGAGGAGGAGCGGGAGGAGTTCGCCGAGGCCGCCGAGCCCGTGGCCTTCGCGGCGGGGGAGAGGATCATCGAGGAGGGGGCCGAGCCCGGAAACCTGTACGTGCTCACGTCCGGGAGGGTCGAGGTCAGGAAGCGGCTGGCCGGAGACAGGGACCGGCTGCTCGCGGAGATCGAGGCCGTCGGAGAGCCGACGGTCGTCGGGGAGAGGGGCCTTCTCGGGGAGAGCGGGGCGTCTGCGACGGTGACGGCGGCGAACGACGTAGGCGGTATAAAGATCCCGCGCGAGACCTTCCGGCGGATGATCTCGGAAGGGCGTCCGGCGGCCTTCAAGCTCTCGTACCGTATCTCCCGCACGCTGGCGAGGAGGCTCACGCGCCTGGACGAGGAGGTCGTCGAGGCTATAAGGGAGTTGGAGCGGCGGGGGGAGACCGACGTCGAGGCCTTCCGCGACAAGCTCATAACCGACTGGTCGGTGTAGGGGAGGATTGGGGATGCAGGGGACGCCAGGGCGAACGCCAGACCTCGGGTCGGTGCCGGCCTTCCGGCACCTGGACGCGGAGGAGAGAGACGAGCTCGAAGCGCTGATGGAGCCCGCCTACTTCGGGGCGGGACAGGTGATCTTCCGGGAGGGCGGCCCTGAGGAGAGGCTCTACGTCGTCACGGCCGGCACCATCGAGGTCCACAAGCGGGTGCTCCGCGGGCGCCGCCAGCACCTGGCGACCGTCGCGGCGCCGACCGTGGTCGGGGAGATGGGCCTCCTGACCGAACCCCGGGCCGCCGCCACCGTCGAGGCCGTAACCCCCGTCGAGGCCCACGGCATAGACAGGGATAGACTGCTCCAGATGCTGGACGACGACTCTCCCGCCGCCTGCAAGCTCGTGTACGAGATCGGCCGCACCCTCGCCGAACGAATGGCGAAGACCGACAGGACGGTGGCAGAAGTCATAGCCCGCCTCGAAGACGCCAGGCCCGGAACCGGCGAAGCGGACATCTTCCGCGACCGCCTGGCGCGCGACTGGAGCTTCTAGGCGAGCTGCCTGCGGCAGCCCGCTACTCTTGCAGCTTCTCTACGGCCCTCACCAGATCACCCATGCTCTTGCGGCGGACGAGGCGGGTGTCTTTGTAGAGGAAGGGGTTCAGGCGCCACCGGCTCTCGTAGGGGACTCCCGCGAGGTCCTTGTAGCGGACGATCACGGTGATGCCGCCGCGGAGGTTGCGGGCTTCGAGGAAGGGGATCAGGGAGTTCAGGTCGTCCCAGTAGCAGCTGAGCTCGCCGTTCGGGGGCAGAAAGTCGAGCCCGTCCCTGAAGTACGGCAGATCCGAGATGACGAAGCCGCTGGAGTTCTCGAGGGGTGCCGAGAACTCGAAGGTTATGTCCCTGGCCGCCCCCTCACTGACGTTGCGTATGGCGACGTCGAGCTCGGGCAAATCGTCGTAGTCCTCCTGCACGATGACCAGCGGCCGGCCCATCGTCGTGCGCTGCTCCCGCATCTCAGCGAGCGTCTGCTGGCTGACGCGCCACGTGAAGTAGTAGCCCAACGCGAGCACGAGCACGAAGAGCGTATTGGTCACCGCGGTGACGAGCTGGGCTATGGTGACCAGATCCACGTCGCGTACATTATCCAACCGCGGTCGTGTCTACAACCGCCCAGGGGCTACAACCGCCCAGGGGCTACAACCGCCAGATGTCAGGTAGGACGTCCAGGGGCGCCTCGGCGCCCCTACTTTCGCCGGCGAGAGCGTCCGCCGAAACCTGAAGCCTAATACCCCGGCACCGGCACCTCGTCGAACATCTCCTTGTCGGCGCCGCAGTCGGGGCACTTCTCCGGGGGAGGCTCGCCCTCTACGCGGTAGCCGCAGTTGGTGCAGGCCCAGTTGATGGGCGTAGCCTCGCCCTGCGGTTCGCTCGGCCAGTCTGTCATCGTCTCTCCTTTGGTAGCTTGCGCCTGGTGCGGGCATACGTACCCATCATGAAGGATCGTTGCACCGGGATGGATCGGCGCGGGTGCTAGACTGTCCGCTCCACGGACGCGACCTGGAAGGCCCACCCCGCTTTGCAGAAGGACGTATCATCCGCGCGCGAGAGCGCCAAGCGGTCGCGGGACATCCCGCCGACGGTCCTGGTGCTGTTCTCGATAGGGTCCGTGCAGTTCGGGGCGGCGATCGCCAAGGGGCTCTTCGACTCCGTCGGGCCCGGCGGGACGGTGCTGTTCAGGATCTCGCTCTCCGCCCTCGTCCTGCTCCTGCTGTGGCGCCCGAAGCTCAAGGGGTACGCCAGGGCCGAGTACGGGCTCGCCGTCGTCTTCGGGCTCGCGCTGGCCGCG
>CADCUW010000145.1 GCA_902805985.1 uncultured Rubrobacteraceae bacterium | reverse complement strand
CGGGGGCGCAAAGCCCACGGGCCTCCACCGGAAGAGAGGGGTAGCCGGGCTGCCGAAGGGAGGCCCGCTGTGGGCGAGCAAGCCAGGTTGCATGGCGCATTGACGGAGCTGGCCGAGGTAGCATCCGAGCGTGCCCCGGAGGTAGTGGAGCGGGCGCTGGCCGCCGCCAGAGATGAGCTTGGCATGGACGTAGCCTTCGTCTCGGAGTTCACCGAGGAGCGCATGGTGTTCCGCAGGCTCATCGGCGATGCCGAGTCCTTCGGTTGGCGGGAGGGAGAGAGCATATCGCTGGACAACACCTTCTGCCGGCTTCTGATGGCGGGGTACCTGCCGAATCTGATCCCCGACGCCAGGAACGACGTGCGCGTCAAGGACCTCGAGGTGACCGGCTCGGCGGACATCGGCTCTTACGCCGGTATCCCCGTCAGGTTCTCCGACGGCCGCCTCTACGGCACCTTGTGCGCCTTGAGCCACGCCCCCAACCCCTCTCTGAAAGACCGGGACACCCTGTTCATGAGGGTGCTCGCCCGCATGGTGGCCGGGTACCTGGAGCGCGAAGAGCTAGAGGGACGAAGGAGGCGCCTGGCGGTCGAGTCGGCCGGCCTGCGGGCGCTGCTGGTCGCGCTCGATGCCCGCGACGGCTACTCCGGCGACCACTCCAGATGCGTGGTTGAGCTGGCCGTGGGGACGGCCAAAGAGCTGGGCCTCGCGGAGGAGGAGGTCGCCGCCGTGGAGCAGGGCGCCCTGCTCCACGACATCGGGAAGCTGGCGGTGCCCGATTCGATCCTCAACAAGCCGGGGCCGCTCGATGCCTCCGAGCGGGAGGCGATGCGCAGGCACGCCGAGGTGGGGGCGAGCATGGTGGGTTCGCTCGAGGGCCTCGCCCACCTCGACCCCGTGGTCAGGGCCGTGCACGAGCGCTGGGATGGAGGAGGCTATCCCGACGGGCTAGAGGGCGAACAGATCCCGCTCCCCAGCCGCATCGTTCACGCCTGCGACACCTGGCACGCCATGTCGTCCGACCGCCCCTACCGCGGTGCGTTGAGTCCCGAAGAGGCCATCGAAGAGATCGGGCGGAACGTGGGCCTGCAGTTCGACCCGCGCGTGGTGCCGGTGCTCGCCGGGGTTTTGAGGGATCGCGGCCTGCTCTCGGGCGAGGAAGCGGAACGGCTGAAAAGCGAGGCCGAGAGCGCGTAAAGTGCCCAAGCGGAGGAGTCGGGGGGGCATAAACGACTGTGACCCGCTTCCGCTGAACCTCCGAGAACCCCCTCGGAGCGAAGTTCGCTCTCCCCCGGTCCGGTGGGGCTTGCTAGCAAGGAGGCGTAATACCTCCAGCCGGTATTATCCGGTTCTTATGTACGTTAAGCCACGATACCTCCCTGCCTGCACATAAGAAGTCCACTCGGCATAGGACCAGGGCTATGCGGACTTCGGAGAAATCGGGTTCTGCGAACTTCGCTCCGAGGGAGTTCTCCGAAGTTCGCAAAGAAATCTGTAACAAATACTGCAATTGAATGATGCGCTCAACATCCCTTTGGTGCCATGGTGGACAACGATACATAAGTCACAAGGTAGAGGCCAAGAACCCCGCCCTACGGAACAAACGGGCACCCTACAGGGCCGGGGAGCCAGTGGTGCGACCCGCTACCTTCCGTATCCCCTACGGATGAGGGGAGGGAAGGGGTTGCGTGGGCGGTATGGGCTTTCCGACACCTACCTGACATATGCCTCTGAAGACTAGGCCGAAAACAAGGGCATCAGAGGAAAGGACAAGAGAGGCATGAACATTACTTTGCACCGCACACTGATGGTGTGCGTGCTGGCGGGCGTCCTCGCGCTGACCATTGCGCTAGTGGCGGCCAAGGACGTCTCGGCGGCTCGGTCCCCGGCACACGCCGGTGGAGCCACGCAGATCTCGGGGATCGGCGTTTATGCCGACGAGGCCACCTGTGACGACCCCAAAGGTGCGGGCGCCGACTACGCGCTCATCTTGGACGGGGACTTGGAAGGTTGTCTCTACACGTTCGTCAAGACCGCGAAAAGCTCACCCAGCGGGACCTACCGAGAGACGGGAAGAGAGCTCTTCGTTGGATCCATCAGAGGCGGTACGAGATCCGGTACGTTCAAATTGACCTACCGATTCGAGGCGAAGTACGAAGATTTGGACGACCCGGCTACGGAGATCTTTGGGCGTTGTCAACATCCTATCGTAAGGGGCAGCGGCACGGGTGTTTTCAAGGGTGTAACCGGGATACTTCTCTTCAAGGACGTCCTCGAAGCGGGAGAGGCCCCCTATTTCCCCTATAGAGGCCACCTACGGTATTAGAGGTTCCCTCAAGCTTCAAAGGAAGGAGATGCAATGCGACGGATCGTAGTGCTGGCGCTCGGCGTACTCTTGGCGTTGGCTTCGGCCGTGCCACTAGCCTCTGCGCAGGTAGGGCAGGGCGCCAAGGCCTCCGGGAAGGCTTCGGAGCTGGCCGCGGACTGGTGGCAATGGGCGTTGGCCGAGCCCGTGGCCACGAACCCGCTGGTCGGAGATTACACGGATGGACCCCAATGCGACGGGCGGCCCGTGAGCGACGTGCCGGGCAAGAAGTGGTTCCTCGCCGGTTCGTTCGATGGGAGCGCGGTGGAGCGCACCTGCACCATGCCGGTGGGGACGCAGCTGTTCTTCCCCGTCTTCAATGCCATATACATTGTAGAACCTGGCGAAACCGTAGCGTTCGCGCGCCAACAGGTCAACGAGTTCATAAATAGCGTGCTGGCCGATCCCGACCTCAGTATGGTCGTCACGGTCGACGGCAAAGAGGTCAAGAGCAAACGGATAGTCCGCGCGGAGTCTCCGGTCTTCAGGGTATCTTTACCCGACGAGAACGTTTTCGGTGCACCCGCTGATTTGTACCAGAATAAACGTTCGGTAGCCGATGGGCTGTGGGCGGCGCTGCCGCCGCTGTCGAAGGGCGAGCACACGATCCACGTCGAGGTAAGCGCCCCGAACGTTGGCTTCTCGCAGGACGCCACCTACCATCTGACGGTGGTGAACGGTAAGAGGGTGCCGTAGCCCTCGAGCAGAAGACTTGGGTGAGACGGGCCGGGATCGGTATCGACCCCGGCCCTCTTTGTGTCTGAGCTTCGGAGAACCCCCTACAGGCGAAGTTCGCAGAACGCGGCTCCGCCCCGGTCCGGTGGGGCCGGCCCGCAAGGGGGCGTAATACCTTTGTGAGGGTATTATCGGAAGGGTGGCCCGACGTCGGTCTCCGGAAGGCGGAGGCATAGGATCGAGCCCCGAACAGGAGCGAAAAGACCTTCCCCGTCTGTATGAGACTCACGATGTGGTGCCAGGGTTACACCAAACTACTACATGGCGCGTTTTTTGGGAGCGTTTTTGAGGGAACTTCGGAGAGCACCCCTTCTACGAGGTTGAGTGAATAGGATGCCGGCGTACGGGGTACCTGGGTATGCGGCCACCCGCCGGATGCCGGACGCGCCCACGAGCGCCAGCCCACGACCCCGAGGGGGACACGATAGCCGCGCCACGCATCCTGATCGTCGAGGACCACGTCTTCTTCTCCGAGGCCCTCCGGATGCTGCTCGGGCGGCGCCTCTCCGAAGAGCACGACGAGCAAGCCGAGTTCCGCCTCGCCGCCACCGTGGCCGACGGGCTCAGGATCGCCGAGGAAGAGGGGCCCTTCGACGTGGCGGTGGTGGACCTGATGCTCCCGGACGGGGACGGCACGGAGGTCGTGCGGAGGATCAAGGCGGCGTATCCCCAGACGAGGGTGGCCGTGCTGAGCTCGGTGCGGAACCTCTCTGAGGCGCTTGCGGCGGGGGCTGACGAGGCGCTGGGCAAGGACGTCCCCCTGTCAGTGATAATCGAGGCGCTCGGGAGCTTGGCCTCTGATGAGGGGCGCCCGGCCACGACGTTGGGTGAATAGGGGCTCCTTGTTGTGTGTGGCACACCAAGAACACGAGGGGTCCGCGACCCAAAAGGGGTACGCGCGGGTGCGCTAGACTTCAGGTCGTCCACAGTGAACCTCCAAGTTCTGTGGGCCGGGCTCCGGGGTGTTACCAGCACCTGCGGGGCCATCTTTCTTGACAACACCGACAGCTTATAAGACAATTCCGGCAATGTCAAGATATGTCCGCAAACGGGGAGCCTGAATGGAGGAGCGCCACCTATCTCTGAGTGAGGTTGCGGGCTTGATGGGGGTGAGCGAGCGCACCGTTCGCCGGTGGATTCATTCCGGCAAGCTCAGAGCCTACAAGCCCGGCCGCGACTACCGCATCCCGGAGAGCGCGGTCCGCGGTTTCGTCGAGGAGAGTGAGATCTCCCCAAAAGCGCTCCGCCGCTCGTCGCCCGAACCGTCGCTGTTTAACGGACTCGAGGACGGGCGGCGCCTGTCAATGGTCGCACACCAACTCCTGATGTTGGGAGAACATCTGCTACAGACGTGGGAGGCGGAGCTGCCGGAACGAGCGCGATCCAACGACGACGAATGGCTCGGGAACACCGCCGGCACATGGCACATGCTCGGGGAGATCAACCTCGGCGTGCTGGAGGAGCTTGGCGCGGACCGGCTTCACGATAAAGAGAAATGGCTGGCCCGGTACATGGATGTGAATGCCAACGTCCACAGGCTAAATGCCACCATCCGGGCGCATAGCGACAGCGATATGGTGCCGGACGAGTTGTTGTTAGCAACCCTGCCGAAGACCGCATAAGAGCAATAAGAAAGACCGGAGCCCCGACAGCCCCGGCCAGATCAATCGGTCCCCCACGAAAGGAACCAGCGTGATTATAGCAAAGAGAGGGGGGCCCGGGCCAGACGCCAATCTCACCCCGGACCCCCAACACCGCGACATCCCTAAAGCAAAAGTTCAGGGGGTGCGCCTTGTCATCATACCCTAACCTCGGACCTCACAACCTGTCGAATTCACACATTCGGCACCTGGAGGCCTCCGCGGTGGATCTCGACGTCACCGCCGAGCGGGGCACCTTCACCGCCAGGCGAGGTAGGGACGTCCCCCAGGACGGGGGGAAGCTGCCGGCCAAGCCGGGCCTCGTGTTCCCGGTCCACGCCCTCGACGGGGAGATCTTCCACCGCCTCCGCCCGAACAACCCCGGGAGGCTGCCCAAGTACATGCAGCCTAAAGACCACCCCAACCGCCTCGACGTCCACCCGCGCCAGCACGGGCTCATAAGGCAACCGGGCGGGATGCGCTACGTTACCGAGGGCGAGAAGAAGGTGGACGCCGGCGTAAGCCAGGGCCTCCTCATGGTCGGCCTGTCGGGCGTGTGGAACGGTCAGAAGGATACGGCTCTCATCCCGGACTGGAAACTCCTCCCGCTCGCGGGCGAGGACTACAGCATAACCTTCGACTCTGATATAGAGATCAACCCGAATGTACAGATGGCCGCCGACAGACAGGCCCGTCTCCTCGAGGCGAAGGGGGTCAGGGTCTTCATAACTCTCCTGCCACCAGCACCAGACGGCAGCAAGCAGGGCCTCGACGACTTCTTCGCCAATGGCGGCACGGTCAAGCAACTGGAGCTGCTCACCAGGCCCTACGAGGCGGCTGTGGTGGAGCGCGTGAGGCTCACCAGGGACCAGAGGCTTCGGGCGGCCATAGACGCCTTGTGGCGCAAATGGTGGGCGACGGAGTGGGCCGGCCAGGGCGGTCACACGGACCGAGATCTCGCGCTCGGGGTGATGGAAGCCGCACGCAAGCACGGAACGATAGTGGGCGACGACCTGCGCGTCGTGAAGGCATGGGGTCCGCTCATGCTCTGGGCAAAGATTGGTAGCTCAAGGACCATGAGCAAATCCGTCTCGCGGCTCGAAGAGATGAAGTTCTTTGAGAGGGACAACAAGGGCCGCAAGGCCGAAAAGGCCGGGGCGTTCGTGTTCCGGTCCGTCGCAAACGCGGGTGTAAAGCAGAATGGAAAGAAGGCCACGCCTGAGGGGACAACGTCCCGAACCGCGGAGGATGTGGACCCTGGTACTTTACACCCGCGTTCTCCGCGGTTGATGTGGTCAACGAACGGCTCCAGGCCGAAGCGCGGGACCGTCGCTGGCACCCGCAAGGTGCGCGAGTCGGTCCCACGAAAGCCTCGTCCGGCCGTCCAGAGGTTGGGCAAGAGGCGCGGCGCCCTCGTAGACGCTGTCGAGTTCTTCGGAGGAAGGTGCACCCTCGTCGAGTTAGGGCGGATCCTGCATATCAAGCGTCCCAAAGAGTTGGTCCGGCGTAGGCGGACGAAGAAGGGCCGGGATGGTCTACTCGTGTGGCTCGTGGAGGCCGGGATCCTCTCCGTTGAGGGGGACACCGTGACGCTGACCGAAGACTGGCTAGGGCGCCTCGAGGACACGCGCGATGCTGGCGGGGAGCTGGAGGCCGAGGAGCTGGCCCGCAAGCGCCACAGGGACCGCTCACGGGCCTTCCACGGCCGCGAGAAGGTGCGACCCTCCCGCCACCATGCCAACCTGGGCGCCGACGGTCACGTCGAGGACCTCCGGCCCCTCGAGGCCGCCGAACCCGAGCCCGAACCGGACCCGGTTTCCGACCTCGCCGCTGCGGTTCGCGGCTACCTGGATCGTCACCCTCACGATGCCCGCCAGACCCCGTACTGGATCGGCGCGACCCTCTGGGCGCACGGCCTCTACGACGGAAAGCCCACGCCTGCGGAGACGAGGTCGGCCATAGGGGAGCTTGGGGGCGCTGACTACCTCGAAGAAACGCTCAGGCGGGCGAGGGGGGTCGCCTGATGACATGGGATACCGCGTGGGCCGGAGAGAGAGCGAGCGAAGCCCTGGCCTACCTCGCGCAGCACTACCCGGAAGCGTCAGCCTCCCCGGAGCTTCACCCCCACCAGGACGCCGCCCACGATGCGGCGGCCGCGGAAGATGAAGGCCGATACCTTGAAGCCCTGCGGGGCTACATGAGGGCAGGGCGGGACGAGGTCCTGCGGATCCGGAAGGAGGCGGCGTGAGAAACGGCACGTTGGGGCTCCTCTTCTTCTTGGTGGCGCTCGTGGCCACGGTGGCAATGGGGCGCTACTACGTGCTGGGGGTACTGGCGGGGGACAGGGTGACCTCCCGCTGGGCGGCCGTGTGCTTCCTCGTCTTCGGCGCGGTGGCGGTGTGGTCCCTTATTGGGGTTCTTGGGTGAGTGTCC
>CADCUW010000144.1 GCA_902805985.1 uncultured Rubrobacteraceae bacterium | reverse complement strand
CATGCGCCCGTTGGCCCCGTTCTCCATAAGCTATCCCTCCCCGGCCTTCTCTGCGGCCTCCACCCACGGCTCGACCACTTCGCGGTTGTCGAAGTCTATCTTCGTGTAGATGCCTAAGTTCCCGACGATGCGCGTGATCGGGTCCCACGACATCTCCGTAAGGTTCCGGGATTCGGCCGGAATTTCCTCTCGGATAGCCACTTATCCATTCCTCCCTAGTTCGGCCAGCGCGGGTTGTAGCCGGTAGTGAGCTCCTGCTTGTTGTGACGCCACTTCGGTTCCTTGTTGACCGTGTCGTTGGTTATGCTCCGGAGCCTCCGGATCATGGCGCCGTAGACCTTGGTCATGCTCGAGGAGAGCGTCCCGCCGGGCGGCTCGTCCATGAACGGCATAAACTTGTCGGGGAAGCCAGGCATGGTGCAGCCGATGCAGATGCCGCCGACGTTTGGGCACCCGCCTACCCCGTCCATCCAACCCCTCTTGGGGACGTTGCAGTTGACGACGGGCCCCCAGCAGCCGATCTTGACCTGACACTTGGGCGAGTTGTAGTCCCTGGCGAAGTCACCCTGCTCGTAGTAGGCGGCCCGGTCGCAGCCCTCGTGAACCGTCTTCCCGAAGAGCCATGTAGGCCTGAGCTGGTCGTCCAGCGGGATCATCGGCGACATCCCACCGGCCTGGTATAGCAGCCACGTTAGCGTCTCCATAAAGTTGTCGGGCTGGACCGGACACCCGGGCACGTTCACGATCGGCACCCCTGCCACGGAACGGAAGTCCCACCCCAAGTAGTCAGCGAGGCCCATGCAGCCCGTGGGGTTGCCGGCCATCGCGTGGATGCCGCCGTAGGTGGCGCAGGTCCCGATGGCGACCACGGCCCAGGCCCTTGGGGCGAGCCTGTCGATCCACCAGTTGAGGGTTAGGGGCTCCCCGGTCGCGAGGTCGTTGCCGAAGGACGTCCAGTACCCGTCCCCGTTTATGTTCTCGTTTGGTATCGAGCCCTCGATCACGAGCACGAACGGGGCGTCGAGCTCGTCGTTCGCCGCGTCGCGGAAGACTTTCAGGTAGTCCTCGCCACCGAGCGAGGGATCAAGAACCTTGTTGTGCAGGTGCACCTGGGGAAGCCCGGGGATGTTGCCCAGCAACACGTCCTCGATGCTTGGCAAGGTAGCTGCGGTGATGGAGATGGTGTCCCCGTCGCAACTCATCCCCTCGGAGATCCAGAGTACGTGGACCTCCTCCACCCCCGGCCCGTAACTGGTAGCCTGGGTCTCGGTCACTAGTCACTTCTCCTTTCCCTATGCGTCCCCACGACGCTTGCGCCTTCGGAGAGAGAGCCTCCTACGCACGTTTCGCACGTAGTCCTTTCGAGAAAGCTTCCGCCCAAGCCACTGCAAGGGCTTCAGCGTGATGCCAAGAGCGTTACCTCCCTTTCCCAACCAACACGGTCCACGCTCTGCGATCTTTAGCATGCCGGGCCTGTCACCCGCAGACCCGATGCGCTTGTACTGTACATTATTATAATTTCCGGCACAATGGGTCCGCGTACGAATCGCGAAAAATGAGATCGGGAGGAGCCGGCATGGGAGGTTCGGTGGAGCTCTACACCGCGGCGGGCTGCGAGTTCAGCGAGGCGGCCCGCGAGGATCTGGAGTGGCGCGGCGTCGAGTTCGTCGAGTACGACGTGGAGAACGACCCCGAAGCGCGCGAGCGGATGCTCGGCATCACCGGTGGCAACCGGACCGTCCCCGTCATAGTGGAAGAAGGCAAGCCGGCCCGAATCGGCTGGATGGGCCGAGGGTGCGCGGTGTAGGGGCGGGTTTGAACCCCCAGAGCCCCTACACCGTCCCTACGCGACACCTATGACAGCCAGCGGGCGACGTCGGGGGCGAAGTAAGTGACGATGACGTCGGCCCCGGCGCGCTTGACGCCGGTCAAGGCCTCGAGGACCGCCGTCTTCTCGTCGAGCCAGCCGTTCCGGGCGGCGGCCTTGATCATGGCGTACTCGCCGCTCACGCTGTAGGCGGCGACGGGCAGGTCGGTCGTCTCGCGCACCCGGCGCACGACGTCGAGGTAGGGCAGCGCGGGCTTTACCATCACGATGTCCGCGCCCTCCTCGACGTCGAGACGGATCTCCGTCAGGGCCTCGCGGGCGTTGGCGGGGTCCATCTGGTAGGAGCGGCGGTCGCCGAACTGGGGGGCGCTGTCGGCGGCCTCGCGGAACGGGCCGTAGAACGCGGAGGCGTACTTGGCGGCGTAGGCCATGATCGGGGTATTCTCGAAGCCCTCGTTGTCAAGCTCAGCCCTGACGGCCGCGACGCGTCCGTCCATCATGTCCGAAGGGGCGACGATGTCCGCGCCGGCCTCGGCGTGGGAGGCGGCGGTGCGGGAGATAAGCTCCAGGCTCACGTCGTTTAAGACCTGCCCCGTATTCTTCTCGACCACGCCGCAGTGACCGTGGCTCGTGTACTCGCACAGGCACACGTCCGTTACGACCAGCATCTCGGGCACGGCGTCCTTGATGGCGCGGGTGGCGAGCTGCACGACGCCCTCGGGGTCGTAGGCGCCGCTCGCGGCCTCGTCCTTCTCGTCGGGGAGACCGAAGAGCAGGACGCCGGGGATGCCGAGGTCGTGGGCGCGCTTCGCCTCCTCGACGGCGTGGTTGATCGAGAGCTGGAAGATGCCCGGCATGGGCTCTATGGGGTTCCTGACGTCCTCGCCGACGGTGACGAAGATCGGGTAGATAAAGTCCTCCGGCGAGAGCCGCGTCTCGCGCACGAGGCCGCGCAGGGCGGCGGTTCGGCGCGTGCGGCGGAGGCGTTGGGCTGGGAAAGTCATCCTGGATCTCCTCGACGAGACAAACGAACGTTTTGCTTGCAGGCTATGGCTATCGTACTACGATGCGGCGCCCCCCCGAAGCCGCCGCGACGGATACTAATCCACGACGGTCATAACGGCCATCAAGGGGAGACCGCCGACTGCGCGATTCCAAGAGGCCGCTCCGTCCGCCAGGACCCGGGCGTAAATCCCCGCGGGCACCACGTTCAAGGACGCCTGTGCCAGCGTCCACCGGGACCGGCTCCGGTCCAAGAGCAACCCCGTGCCGACGATCAAACCGCACCGCCCGAGGACGCGCGCCAGCGTCAGGGCGAGGCCTATGCCGAGGCTTATCCACCCGCCCCCCAGGGCCATCCCTCGCGCCGGAAGCCTGGTCAGGGGCACGTTTCCTAGCTCATCATCCGGGTTGGGTCTGCGACGAAGAGGTCGAGGACCGCCTCGATCAGGCCCGGGATCGTGTACTTCGCGGCCTCGGCGTCGACCTTGAGGCCGTGGCCGCGGGCTGTGTCAGCGGTGATCGGGCCGATGCACACGACGCGGCTCCCGGCGAGGAGCCGGGCGGCCTCCCCGGCCCCGAAGGCCCCGACGAAGTTGTCTACCGTCGAGCTGGCGGTGAAGGTGACGCAGTCGATACTCCCCGCCTCGAGCTCCCGGGCCAGTGCCTCCTTGCCCTCGGAGGACGGCACGGTCTCGTAGGCGGGCGGCACGACGACCTCGGCGCCGGCCTCCCGGAGCTTATCCGGCAGGACCTCGCGGGCGACCTTCGCCCGCGGTATCAGGACGCGTTTGCCGGTGAGAGAATCCCCGGCGACGGCCTCGATCAGGGCCTCGGCCCGGAACTCCTCCGGCACGACGTCGACCCTTAGCCCGACCCCTTCGAGCGCCTCCGCCGTCGCGGGTCCTATCGCGGCCACTCTGGTTCCGCGCGGGACGGCGCGGAGATCCAGGCCGTGATGGCGCAGACGGTCCAGGAACGCCTGCACCCCGTTCACGCTCGTGAAGACCAGCCAGTCGAAGTAGTCCAGGCTCAAGATAGACCCGTCGAGGGGGCCGAAGTCTTCCGGCGGCCTCACCTCGATGGTCGGAAACTCGCGCACCTCGGCCCCGAGCCCGGCGAGCTCCGCGGAGAGCTCGCCGGCCTGCGCCCGGGCGCGGGTAACGACGATCCGGCGCCCGAAGAGCGGGCGCTTCTCGTACCAGCCGAGGCCCGACTCCCTGAGGTTCACCACGTCGCCGACGACGGTGATGGCTGGTGGCTTGAGCTTCGCCCTCTCGACCCGCCCGGCGATGTCCGCGAGCGTGCCGGTGACGGTGCGTTGCTCCGGCAGGGTGCCCCACCGGACGACGGCCACGGGTGTTTCGGGGTCCCTGCCGGCGTCTATAAGCTCGGTGGAGATCTCGCGCAGCCGGCCCACGCCCATGTACAGCACCAGCGTGTCCGCGCCGCGGGCGATACCCTTCCAGTCAACGTCCGAGCGGCCCTTCGTCGGGTCCTCGTGGCCCGTGATGAACGCGACGCTCGTCGAGACGTTGCGGTGGGTGACGGGGATGCCGGCGTAGGCGGGGGCGGCGACGCCGCTGGTGACGCCCGGGACCACCTCGAAGGGGATGCCCGCCTCTATAAGCTCCAGCGCCTCCTCGCCGCCGCGGCCGAAGATGTAAGGGTCGCCGCCCTTGAGGCGGACGGCCGTCCTGCCGGCGCGTCCAAGCTCGACGAGGACGCGGTTGATCTCGTCCTGCTTCATAGCCTGGTCGTCGCCGGGTCTCTTGCCGACGTAGATCATCTCCGCGCCGGGCTTCGCGTGCGCCAGCAACGATTCGGGGGCGAGACGATCGTAGACGACGGCGTCGGCCGTCTCCATGCAACGGACGCCCTTCACCGTGAAGAGACCCGGGTCTCCGGGGCCTGAGCCTACGAGGTAGATCACGTACTCCTGACCTCCTGGATCTCCGCGAGCACTATCCCAGCCCCCTGCCCGAGCAAGTCCCGCGCCAGACGCCCGCCGACCTCGTCCGGCTCCGGCCCCCTCGCCTCGCCCTCGTACATCAATGCCCCGTCGGGCGAGGCGACGAGCCCCTTCAGGTGGATCTCACCATCCGCGAACACGCCCAGGGCGCCGACCGGAACCCGGCACCCGCCTTCGAGCGCCCGCAGCATCGCGCGCTCGGCAAGGGCAGCCCTCTCGCCCGCCCCGTCGTTCAGGGCCTCGCGCACGGCGTCGCGCGAGGGGTGATCTTCTAGGGTGGCGGCGGCTAGGAAGCCCTGGCCCACGGCCGGCAACACCACGTCAGCCGCGAGGACGGCGTGCGGAATCTCCCCGTCGAGACCGAGACGTTCGAGGCCGGCGCGGGCGAGGACGATGGCGTCGGCGTCGCCCTCGCGCATCTTGCGCACCCTGGTCTCGACGTTGCCCCGGATCTCGACGATCCGGAGGTCCGGACGCCGGTGCAAAAGTTGCGCCCTCCGTCTCAGGCTGCCCGTAGCGACGGTCGCCCCACCCGGAAGGCCGTCCACGTCCCACCCGTCCTCGGAGACCAGGGCGTCAGAGGGGTCGTGGCGTTCGGAGATCGCCGCGAGGACGATGCCTGCCGGGAGCTCCGTGGGAACGTCTTTAAGCGAATGGATCGCCAGGTCTATCTCGCGGGCGAGAAGGGCCTCGTCGAGCTGCCGGGTAAAGACGTCCCGCCGGTCGATGACCGAGAGCGGCGTCTCCGGGAGATGGTCGCTCGTGGTCCGTACGACGCGCACCTCGACGTTCAGGCCCTTCCTCCTCAGCTTATCTGCGCATGTCTCTGACTGGGTGAGGGCGAGCCGGGACCCGCGGGTGCCGAGGATGAGGGTTTCGGGGGGGCTCACGGGGTGTTCTTCGGGCCAGAGCGGTGGAGCTCCACTTCCAGTCCTTCCAGGGCGAGGAGGCGGCGCCGGACCTCGGCGCTGCCCAGGGGATGTCCGGCCTCGCCGAGCGCCTTTATCTCGGAGATCGGGCCGTGAAGGAGCTTGTTGACGAGGGAGTGGCTCATGCGCTCGATGGCCTCGGCCTCGTTCGGGGAGAGGTCCATGCGCCCGAGGGCGCGCGAGAGCTCGTGGCGACGGATCTTCTCGGCCCCGTCCCTGAGTTCCCTTATGAGGGGGACGACGTGGAGCGTGCTGACCCAGCCCATGAACTCCTCGACGCCGGGCCCGATCATGGCCTCCCCGGCCTCCGCCGCCTCGCGCCGCCCGTCCGCGTTGCGCTCGACTACGGCCTGTAGGTCGTCTATGTCGTACAGGAACGTCCGCTCCAGCGCCTGCACCGTCGGGTCCACGTCCCTCGGCACCGCGATGTCCACGAAGAAGAGGGGATCGGTCCTGTGTTCCAGCGCGTCCGCCACTACCTCCCGGCCCACCACCCAATCTCCCGATCCGGTCGAGCTGACGACGACGTCGGTCCTCACCAGCTCGGCGGACAGATCCTCAAAGCTCACGGCCGTACCGCCGATGCGCTCCGCCAGCCTTCGTGCCCGCTCCGGGGTCCGGTTGGCGATGGCGAGGTCCGCAACACCCCGTCCCTTGAGCTGCTTGACGACGAGCTCGCTCATCTCCCCGGCGCCGAGCACCAGGGCCCGCCGTCCCGCTAGAGATCCAAAAACTCCTTCAGCGAGCTTGACCGCCACGTGCGGCACCGAGAGAGAGCTGTCACCCACGCCCGTCTGTGTCCTGACGTCCTTCCCGACCCGGAGGGAAGTGTGGAAGAGCCGGTTCAGGACGGGGCCGGTGCAACGCTCCTCGGTGGCCGAGCGGTAGGCCTCGCGGACCTGGCCGAGGATCTGGGCCTCCCCGACGACCATCGAGTCCAGAGACGCCGCCACCCGGTAGAGGTGGCGCACCGCCTCGTCGTCCGTGAGCCAGTAGGTATCGCCGTCGAGCGAGGAGCGCTCCACCCCGCGGTCCTCGGCCAGAAGGTCGAGTACCCGGGTCCGCGTGCCAGAGTCCTGCGCGACGACGTAGACCTCGGTCCGGTTGCACGTCGAGAGCAGGACCGCCTCCGAGGCAACGCCCTCGTCGAGCAGCCGGCGCAGGAACGGCCGGCCGGCGCACGGCGGGAACGCGACGCGCTCGCGCACCTCGATCGGCGCCGAGCGGTGGCTCATCCCCGCAACCGCGACAAGCACCGGACCACCTCCTCCTCCGTACCCGCGTCGACCGCGAGGCCTTCGCCCCGCGCCGTCCGGAACTTCTCGACGATGCCGGCCCACTCGGCGACGAAAGAGGGCTCCAGAGCGTCTCTGATCCTACGCGCCAGCGTCGGCGACGCCCCGCCCGTCGAGACCGCCACCTGCAAGCCCCCGCGCCGTAGCACCGA
>CADCUW010000143.1 GCA_902805985.1 uncultured Rubrobacteraceae bacterium | reverse complement strand
TATGTGGATTCTCGAGGGACGCACCGCCGAGCCGGAGGACAACAGTCTCCATCAGGGCGCGAGCACGAAGGGCCTCCGGCGGACGGTACGGCGCTCCCCCGCTCCTATTCACCGGAGTGCGTGGAAGGAGTGTTCCGCGAACTTCGCCCTGAGGGGCTTCTCGGAACCTCATGAGACCACCAGCCCGGTGAGGAACGCGCCGAGCAGGACAACGACGACGAACGCGGTGAGCCCGATCTCGCCGTGAACCCACCGCGCCAGGAGCGCGAGCCCTAGGACGAGCAGGGCCAAAACGGCGGCGAAGGCCGCGCCCCCGACGGTCCGCTCCGCGGGCACGGTTAGCAGGTACAGGACCGCCAAAGACAGCCAGGCCCCCCCCGCGGCCCCCAGGAGGAGCACGACGAACAGCACGACCCCCCGGACCAGGCTTCCCACCACGGGGATCATCCTACGGCGTTCGCCCAAGCGCGGGTAAGGGGTTCTCGGAATCCGACGGAAGACCCGCGCGGCGATCCGGCGCGCGGAAAGGACTTCGCGAGAAGGCCGACCTCACCGTCGATGGGGCCGCCCTGCACGGCGTGCCGGTCCCCGCGTGGTAGGCCGACGGGGTCGTCAGATCCGGGCGTCATCCGCCGGGGTTCAAGGAGTCGTAGATCAGCACCGCGGCCACGATCAGGACCAGGGCCAGCCCGACGAGCAGGACCGCGCTCCTGCCGTCCTTCGCCCCGGCCGAGGGAGCGGTAGGCGGACGGCGGAGCCCCCAGGCGGCCACGCCGCAGACCACGGCTATCGCCGCCGCGTTGGCGGGCATCTGACGGCCGAGGCCGAGCGCGGACAGTCCAACCGCATCCGCGAAGGCGGTGTTCGCCAGGGCCGCCAGAACGGCGGCGGCCTGACCCACGCCAACGACGGACCACAGCCGCACCCTGGGACCCCTGCCGGCCAAGGCGTCGCCCGCGAAGACGGCGCACAGCGCGGCGAGGAGGGCCGTAAAACACAGCGAGAGGAAGTAGAACAGGACCTCGCCGACCACGATGTAGAGAAGAGCCGTGAAAAGGTAGCCGACGTAAGCCCCGACCAGGCCGGCCGCCAAGACGCCCGGGTACCAAACGTAAGACCTACCGCCCGCCTGCTCCATCGCGCGCACCCCTGTCTTCCGCGTGCATACTTACACGGTAAGTCTATACTGGACCACGCGCGACACGATGTCAACCGTGATCTGTTGCCACGCGGTCGTGCGCGCCCGTTCTGTGCCGGTTCGCGGGATTCCCGAGGGGGTTTTCCCAAGCACCCGTACTACCGCTAAGAAGTGTTCTGCGAACTTCGGCTTGAAACTGTCTGAAAAGTCCCGAAGGTAGGTGAGACGTGGCCTCTGAGGGCACCGAAGCGGAGCTATTGGGCCTGTTTTGGCCCCATATACCGACCAAATTAGCGCTCAGAGCGTTGCTCCGACCCCTTTTCAGACAGTTTCTTGAGGGGGTTCTCGGAAGTAGGGAACCCCACAACTCCGGCAGTTGTAGGATGGTCAGGAGGCCCCTGGCGTTCTAGTTTGCAGAGGCGGCGGATGGACGGATGCGCGACGAAGAAGGGATACGTACCGTCCGTGGTGACGAGGGTGGTGGCGCTCCTCGCATGCGCGGCGCTGATGACGATCGGCTGCTCCCGGGGCGAGACGGGGCTTATGCTCGGCTACGGCGACTTCGTCTGCCTCGGCGGCATCACCTACGAGGCCATCCAACTGCAAGCGGGCGGGGTCACCGCAGGGCGGGTGGACCGTTCATCGGCGTACGCTAGGACGGACGTCAAGCTTCAAGGCGGTGACGACCCGCGGCCGGGGGGGCGCTCGGGAAACGTGGTCGCCGGCCAGCTGGAGCCGGGCACGCCGCTGTACCGCCTCGAGGGGCACGACCCCGACTCCCGCCTGGCCGCCCGCATCGACGGGGGTTGGCAGGTCTACGATGCGAGGATCGAGCACGAGACCGGGGCGGTCCCGTGCTCTCGTGGCTAGGCAGGCCGCGGCCCCGGTCCGAATGGGACACGACCCTATTCACCCGAGTGCGTGGAAGGATCATTCCGCGAACTTCGGTTCTCAGAAGGTCCTGCGCACGACCCCGAAAGCCAGAAGGCCGCCTACCAGCAAGGCCAGCGGGACGAGCGCGGCCACGGGGAAGCCGGAACCGCCCGTTTCGGGAAGCGCGGAAGCCGAGGCCGCCGGGGTAGAGGCGCCGCCCGGAGTACCGTCCCCGGCGATTTTGAACCCGGCGGCCTCACACGCCCGGGCCTCCGGGCCGTCTGCGGTGAGGTACTGCTCGTCGAGGCCTACCTGGGAGCAATGCGTCTCGATGTCACCACCGACGATCAGGGTGCCATCCTCTTTGACCTGGTACTCCGGTGGAGGGGGCGCGTCTCCGGCGAGCTGTGCCCCAGCGGGCGACACCGGCATCGTGGCAAGCACTATGGAAAGCACGGCCGCCAGCAAGAACCTTCTCCCCATCCCGACCCCTCCGTCTGCCGCGCCCGGCATCGCCCCAGTGTCCGACCACTATGGCACACCCTACCAGGACACGTACCAGCAAGGGAGGTGGGCTATTCACCCGAGTGCGTGGAAGGGTTGTTCTCGGAACTTCGGCTTTAGGGAGGTCTCGGAAGTTCCCCAGGGGCCTTGCCATCCTCGGGGTGGTAATCCGCCGACATCCCGGGCCGCGTATACAGGTCCGTTAAGGGAAAGCAACTATGGAGGTTACGCTTATGAAGCAAAGACGACTGTTTGCAACGCTGCTCCTGGCGGCGATCGCCGCCTTGGCGATCGCGGGCCCCGCCTCGGCCGCCAAGCTCGGCGTCGCGGACCAGGGAGGCCGCCAACTCACCACCACCCTTACGGGAGAGCAGGAAGTGCCCGTACCGGGAGATCCCGACGGGATCGGCTTCGCCACCGTCACGGTCAACCCCGGACAAGGTGTGCTCTGCTACGAGCTGAGCGTCTCGGGCATCGCCCCGGCCACGGCGGCCCACATCCACGAGGCACCCCCGGGCGTGGCCGGCCCCGTGGTCGTCGAACTCCTGCCGCCCACTGACGGGTCCTCCGGCGGCTGCGTAGACGTGGGGCGCGCCCTGGCCAAGGAGATCCTGCAGGACCCCGCCGACTACTACGTCAACGTCCACAACACCGAGTTCCCCGGCGGAGCGCTCAGGGGGCAGCTCTCCAAGTAGCTCGGGACCTACCACAAGTCGATAGTCGTGAGGGCCGGGGCGTTGTCAGTCCCGGCCCTCTCTTCTCGCACCTTATTCACCGGGGTGCGTGGAAGGAGTGTTCCGCGAACTTCGGCGGTGGGAGAAGCTCGCCCGGCGGGCGTGGCATACCGGGAAGATCGGGTGGCCTACTCCTCGCCTTCGTAGTAGCCCACCTCGGCGTCGTCGCGTAGGAACCTGGAGAAGGTCCTCTCGTCCTTCGGGCCGCCGGGGGCGGCCCCGCCGAAGACGCCGACCTTCCCCGAGTCGGGGTAGACCATCACGTCCGGCTCGGCCATCGTGGAGAAGCACAGGTACCTGAGCGCAGCGCCCGAGGTGTTGACGAGCTGGTGGGCCCCGTCGGCCCCCACGGGCAACGCCACGTAGTCCCCCCGCGAGAGCTCGACCTCCTCCCCCTCACCCAGACCCATGCGCAGGGTGCCCGAGCCATCCAGCACGTAGATGGCCTCCTCGTTGGCCAGGTGGTAGTGGCGTGGGAACGCCGCGCGCCCGGGCGGCACCTCGTAGAGGCTGCACCCCAGCCGCCGTCCGCCGGCGGCCGCGCCCAGCTGCTTGCGGCGTTGGCCGAACCTCTCCCCGTGCAGCTGCTCGGTCCATTCGATCTCGGCCTCGTTGACGACGCTGGGACGGGCTGGCATGTGCGGGCTCCTCTCGGTCGCTGCGGTCGCGCCCAGTCTCCCGGACCGGGACGGAAGGGTCAACAGAGGGCGGCCAACCGGAGCGGTCCCAGAGGGGCGCGAAGGGGATCGGGGTCCCGTAGGACCCCGGCCCTCCTCTAGACCCTTATTCACCGGAGTGCGTGGAAGGCTCATTCTCCGAACTTCGGGCGTAGGGTTCTCGGAAGTTCGGGTACTTGCGCTCCGATGCATCTCCGGAGTGCCGTGCGATCCTCACCCAATAGGACTAGAAATAAATGGTGCATTTGCGCGATGCCCTGGTCGGGGCGCGGGGCTACAGTTGCTTCAGTGCCGGGACGCACCCGACCGATACAGCTAGGAGCCGGACGATGCTTCATCAAGAGTTGGGCCGGGAGCACAGGGCGCAGATACACCGCGAGGTCGAGCACAACCGCCTGGATGCCCGCCTGGCGAAGGCCGCTAGGTCAGACGAGGACGGCGCCATCCGCAGGGGCCGGGTTGCCCGCGGCGTCGCGCTGGTGACGGCGCTGTTCAGGTAGGGGTCCCAATGCCCAAGTTCATCCTATCCACCGTCGCTCTCTTCCTCGGCCGGCAAGGGCCGTCCGGGGCCGACGCCCACGACGCCATGCGCGCCAGGACGCGCGGCCGGGACGCCACCCGCCGCCTGCGGGCCTCCCGCTTGCACGATCCGTACTTCGATCTCGGCGCCCTGGGGTTGAACCGGCGGCACTAAGGAAGCAGCGCTTAGATCTTCTACCAGGGCCGGGGTCCTACGGGACCCCGGCCCTTCTTCTTGGCCTTATTCGCCCGAGTGCGTGGAAGGGTTGTTCTCCGAACTTCGGACTGAGGGGGTTCTCGGAAGTACGCCTGGAGGACCTAGAGAAAGTTCCGATAGATAGTCACTTTGGGGGATACGCTTCGCCCCCACACCGCTCATGATACCGATGTAGCTATCTGGCACGCCAGGCGGGGCGGTGAAGGCTCTCACCCTTCCTCAAAGAAGGAGCGAAGGGTGAGCAGCAGACGAGCGGTCCTATCCCTTACGGTGACGACGTTGGTCCTCGCGGCCACGGCTCTTGCCTCCTGTGGCGGCGGGAGCCAGCAGACCAAAAACCCCGCCAACTCCACCCCGAGCATGGTGTTCATGAAAGAGGACTCGGACGGCTTCTGGCAGACCTGGGTCGCCAACAAGGACCTCTCGAACCAGGTGAAGCTGACGAACGGATCGGCCGACAGCGGCTGGGCGGTCTGGAAGCCGGGGGGCGACAAGCTGGCCTTCGAGTCCAACCACACCGATCCCGATCCCGACGACGCGGATGCCATCAACGACATCTTCACGATGAACCCCGACGGCTCGGGGGTCGTCAAGCTGACCCACTCCGACGACGTCAGCGACACCCCGGACTGGTCCCCCGACGGCTCACGGATCGCCTTCGGCTCCGACAGAGACGACGGCGCGTGGAGGCGGGAGATCCACGTGATGAACGCGGACGGAACCAACGTCCGGCGCTTGACCACCCTTCCCGAAAAGGCGGTGTTGGACTCCCAGCCCCGATTCTCCCCGGACGGCGGGCGGCTCGTGTTCACCCGCTTCATAAGCGAAGACCACCCCGAAGAATCGGCACTGTTCACGGTGCGCTTGGACGGCGGCGGGCTAGAGCAGCTGACGCCCTGGGGCATGGGTGCCGGAGACGCCGACTGGTCACCAGACGGCAAAAAGCTCGCCTTCGAGGCCTTTCCCGAATATGGGTCCTATGGCGACATTTTCACGATCGACGCCGACGACGGCCAGCAGCCCACCAACCTCACCCACAACTTCAGCCGCGGCTTTGGATCGTCCGACCCAGTATGGTCCGCAGACGGAACGAAGATCCTGTTCGTGTCGGATCACACCTTCAGCGGCGAGTCCGGCATAGGGCTTGCGACGATGAACCCCGACGGCACAGATCGCCACCACATCTCCTCCAACCCGGAGGATGAGCACCAGCCCGACTGGGAAACGGCGCCCTAGTCAGGCACAAGATAAGGACAAGAGAGGAGGTCCGAGATAGAGACCCCGGCCCTCCTCTCTTGTCCTCTATACACCCGAGTGCGCAGAAGGGGTGTTCTGCGAACTTCGTCCTGAGGAGGTTCTAGGAAGTTCGGAGAAAAAGGATCAAAGATAGCCCGTTTGAGTGATACGCTCGCACCCTCGCCTATAGATACTGTTGGTACATGGCAACCAGGGGCGGGGGTCTGCGCCTTCCTTTCTCCGCCTCGCCCGAGAAGGGAGCAGGTATGCGAAGAACGATGTTGTTGGTGGCGGTGGTGGCGGCTTGCCTGGTGATGGCCAGCGGGGTGGCCCTGGCGGTCAACAGGGTCGGCACCAACGGGCACGACGTCCTCAGGGGGACCGACGGCAACGACAACCTCGTCGGCCTGGGCGGCCAGGACGACCTGTTCGGCAAGGGCGGCTCCGACAACCTCGTGGGCGGGGACGGCAAGGACAACGTGCTAGGCGGCAACGAGCGTCGCCCCGGGGGCGGCGACAAGAACCTCGACGGCGGGGCCGACAACGACGTGGTTTTCGGCGGCAGAGGTTCCGACAACATAGTGGGCGGAGATGGCAACGACCTTTTGATAGACGGCAGTCTGCGCGAATCTTCGCGAGACAACGTCGTAGGCGGGGACGGCAAGGACGTGATCGACGTTAGCCACCGACCCGCGGTCCGGGACGTGGTCGTGTGTGGCGACGGCTTCGACCGGGTGCTGGCCGACAGGAAAGACAGGGTCGCACGCGACTGCGAGAGGGTTAAGATTGTGCGTGGTTCGCGCGAGGAGGTCTTTGAGCAGGCACAAGCGTTCTTCGAGTCCATCCCGAGGAGCTTCTTCCGAGGGTTGCCTCCGGACCCGACTAACTAGAAGATAGCGCCGACGAAGGCAAGAGACCGGGGCGGGTCCTTCGGGGTCCCGCCCCGGTCTCTTGCCCTTATTCACTCAACCTCGTAGAAGGATCATTCCCCGAACTTCGGCCGCAGGGGGTTCTAAGAAGTTCGCTTAACCTCGGCCTGCCCGGTCCGGGGGGTGGACGCGTGGCTGGCTAACCCCGCGGCAGCCTTATCCGGCCCCCGGCCTCCAGGTGGCGGCGCACCGCACGCTTCAGCCTCCTCTCCCGGTACCACCCGACCCACCACGGCGCGAGCCACACGTAGCACGCGAAGTCGTAGTGCGCCCGGGAGGTGGACAAGTCGTTCTCCGGGGAGGGGTCTCGGATCAGCGCCTCGACGGCATCCTCGTAGCGGGTCACTGGGTCGTCCAT
>CADCUW010000142.1 GCA_902805985.1 uncultured Rubrobacteraceae bacterium | reverse complement strand
GCGTCTCGGGGCTCGCGCTCTCGGCGGCGGCCTCGTACGTGTCGAGGGGGCTGCGCTTCAACGTCGTCTCGCCCGGCCTCGTGCAGACCCCCATGACCGAGAACGTCACGCGCAGCGAGACCGCGAGGAAGGCCTCCCTGGACCTGCATCCGCTCGGCAGGCTCGGGGAGCCCGCGGACATCGCCGCGGCCATCGCGTACCTGCTCGGCCCCGACTCCGGCTGGGTCACGGGCCAGACCATAGGCGTCGACGGCGGCCTCTCCACCCTGCGTCCCCCAACCCGTCGCCCGGCGAAGGCGTAGGGGCGATGGACAACAAGTCCTGCCTGATCGTCGGCGCCGGCATCTCGGGCCTGCTCGCCGCCCGCGAGCTCCAGGAGGCCGGCTGGCGCGTCACCGTCCTCGACAAGGGCAGGGGCGTCGGCGGCCGGATGGCGACCCGCCGCATGAGCGGCGCGGGCTTCGATCACGGCACCCAGTTCTTCACGGTTAGGGAGGACAGGTTCGAGAACCTCGTGAACGGCTGGTTAGATGAGGGCGCCGCCGTCGAGTGGTCCCGCGGCTTCGCGGACGCCCGAGGCAACGCCAACCCCGATGGCCACCCCCGCTACCGCGGCTCGGATGGGATGACCTCCATCCCGAAGCACCTCGCGGACGGCCTCGACGTGCGCACCGGCGAGCGGGCAACCCGCGTGGACCGGAGCGGGGAGGGTTGGACGGTCGCGTGCGAGTCCGGCGAGTCAGTGTCGGGTGGGGCGCTGCTGCTCACAGCCCCCGTCCCGCAATCCCTCGCGCTGGCGGAGTCCGGCAACCACACGTTGACCGAGGGCGCTCGCCGGCAACTTGAGGGCGTCTCCTACGACCCGTGCCTCGCGGTGATGGCCCTGCTCGACGGGGACTCCCCGGTGCCCGAGCCCGGGGGAGTCCAGATCAAGGACGAGCCGCTCGACTGGATCGGCGACAACGCCACGAAGGGCATCTCCGACCGGCCGGCCCTGACGATCCACGCCGGTCCGCAGTGGTCCCGCGCGCACTACGACGACGAAGAAGCGGACGTCACCCGCGCCCTACTCGACCTCGCCAGCCAACAGCTCGGTGCCGATCTGGTCTCCTCGGTAGTGGAGACCTCTCTCGCCCGGTGGCGCTACAGTTGGGTCACGTCCTCGCACGAGGAGACCTGCCTCGTGGCGTCCGAAGAGCCCCCGCTCGTGTTCTGCGGCGACGGCTTCGGGCGACCGAAGGTGGAAGGCGCGGCCCTCTCGGGGCTCGCCGCAGCAGACAGGCTGCTCGGCCGCGAGGCCTAGGCAACAGGTGGAACTCGTCCTACTCGTTCACGTCGGGGCGACGCTCTTCATGGTCGGCTTGATCTGGTTCGTCCAGATCGTCCACTACCCGCTCTTCGGCCGCGTCGGCAGGGAAGGCTTCGCCGAGTACTCCCTGGCCCACTCCAGCCTTACGGGCCTCGTCGTCGGCCCGCCGATGCTCGTCGAGGCCGGAACCGCCGTGGCACTCGTGGTCCGGACGCCCCAGGGCGTCCCCTTCTGGTTGCCCCTGCTCGGGCTCGTCCTGCTGGCGGCCGTGTGGCTCTCCACCGCGTTCCTCCAATCGCCGCAACACACCGTCCTTGGAAAGGGCTTCGTCGTGGCGTCCCATCGTTTCCTCGTCGCGTCCAACTGGGTGCGTACCGTGTTCTGGACGGTCCGGGGCATCCTGGTACTGCTCATGACCGCGGCCCTGTTACCCCCGGCCTAGAGCGACAAAAGATGCATCTAGCGTCGAGAAACAAAAAGTGGTACATATGGACTAGAAAACGAAGTTCGTCGAAGGAGCAGGGGGACGTGGAAAACAGAAGGGTCGCGTTGAAGCCACATGCGTCGAAGATCCGGCGCTGGGTCGAGGACGGGCGGGGGGATGAGTGGATCGCCCAGGAGCTCAACACGACGCCGTCCAGCGTCCAGAGCTTCCGGTCCAGGAACTCTATCTACCGGCGGGATCCCGTCCGGCGCGGCCAGCTCTCCGAGCATCCGGCCGTCCTCGACGAGTACAAGGACGGCATCCTGGTCCAGACCGACGTCCAGGACTCCGACGTGTTCGGCCGCGAGTGGCGCGGCTACCTGCGCGGCTCCCCCGAGGACCTCAGGGTCGTCATAACCCAGGACCGCATCTACCTCGAAAAGGTCCGCTGACTTGGCGGAGGACCGTCCTGTCCACCTGCACCTCACCGTAGAAGAGGCCGACGCCCTGCACGCCGTCCTCGAAGACCTGCTAGAAACGGGTGCCGCACCCGCAACCCTCGAGCTCCCCCACCGCCTGCTCGCCTGGCGCGCCCTCGCCGCCAGGGACGGCACGGGCCTCACCGCGCGCCTCTCCGCCATAGCCCGCGAAGCAGAGACCCTCGAAGAGTTCGAGGCCGCGCGCAACAGAGAGCTAGGCCCCATACTCGACGGCCTCGAAAGCGCGGAGAACAGAGACCCGTGATCGGGAGGCTTGAGGTTTCGAGGTCCTGGGCTTTCGGTATCAGGTGATCTTCGTTCCTGGCGGCGAAGGTTTCGAGAGGTCGTGGTAAGTACGGGCCTCCACGACGCGCCAACGTACCGCAGTTGCCACGTTATCCGATACCGTGAACCTGGAGCCTTAGACCTGTTACCAGTTTGTTATCCGCTAGTAGCGTGGATGTAATCTTGCGGCATTACATTGCAGGTACTGGGCTTTCCCCCTTCCTGGCCCAGGTGAAGCTCCCCGGCCGCGGATTTCGCGCGGTCGGGGTTTTTTCGTGTGCTAACCTCTTGGGCGGTTATGGAGAACCTTCTTGCTTCGCTGGCCGTGACGGTGTTCGTCGGTGTCCTTGCCCTGCTCGCGCAGTGGTCCAGGAAGAGCCGGCGGGCCGAGATCTCGTTCTGGATCGTCCTGCTCTTCGTCTCGCTTCTGGTGCTGGGAGCGGGGACGCTTCTGGCGGCGGCGCGGCTCTCGGGCGGGGTGCCGCCGGAGATATACCCGCCGGGGCTGCTGGCGATCACGGCCGGCGCGGTGTTCGCGGCGGGCGTCATCGGGGTGGCCCTGTGCGTCCCGACCCTGCTCAAGATCGTCGGCCGGCGTCCCCCGAGCTTCGTGACCGACCCGCCCGTCCTGCTCGCGCTGTGGCTCTTCGCGATGGTGCTGCTCACGAACAACCTGATCGGCATCCTCGGCTTCGACCAGTTGGAGGAGATCGGCGCCTTCTCTCTCGGCACGGGGGGCAGGCTCCCCGTTGGCCTGCTCCTGGCGAGCCAACTCCCGTTCGTCGTGGTCGCCGTCCTCGGCGTCGGCGCCGGCATCCGGCGCGGTTTGCGCCCGACGCTCGTCCGGCTCGGCTACGGGCCGCTCGGCGCGGCCCAGATAGGCGTCGTCGCGGCCTTCGTGGCGCTGGCTTTCGCGGTCTCGCTCGGGGCGGACGCTCTGTTCAGGGAATTTCAGCCGCAGTTGTACCGGGAGGTCGGGGAGATCTCGGGCACCCTCTTCGACCCGCGGGGGATGGGCGCGGGCACGGCCGTGCTGTTCGCGTTGCTGATAGGGGTCGGGGCGGGCCTCGGCGAGGAGACGCTCTTCCGCGGCGCGGTCCAGCCGGTACTCGGCATCTTCCCGACCTCCGTCCTCTTCGCCTCTATGCACGTGCAGTACGGCCCGTCCCTGCTCCTGGGCTACATCTTCGTTCTCTCCTTGGGCCTCGGCTACCTGCGACGCCGCTACAACACCACCGCGAGCTTCCTGGCGCACGCCGGATACAACTTCGTGAGCGTGATGGTCGCCTACTTCTTCGCCGCGTAGGGGCCGGGTTTTGAGGCTCTGGGTTTTAGGTACCGTCTTCGGGTGAGGCTGGGCGTTTCATCAGGAGCCATTCGTCCCCCCGGTCTCCGAAGGACCGAACCACCTCGAAGCCGGCGGCCTCATAGACCCTCACGGCCCGCTGGTTGAGGGCGGTCACGGTCAGACGGAAGGCGGCGGGCGCGAAGGCCTGCCGGGCGAATCGGAGGCCGGCCCGCACGAAACCCAACCCGAGGCCCCGCCCGGTGAGGTCGGGCCGCATGCCGAGGCCGATGTCCAGGGCGTTCTCGTCGTAGAGGCCCAGCCTGCGGCCGGCCGGCACGGTGGCGTCCGCGCCGAAGCAGAAGTAGCCGACGAGTCCGCCCTCGGGGTCGGTGACGGCGTGGTAGTTGTAGCGGGGGTCGAGCAGGCCCGGGACGGAGGACGGGTCGCCGTCGTACGTCGCGTACGGCTCCGGGTAGCGCCAGCGCGAGATCTCCTCCGCGTCAGCCCGCGCTATCGGCCTGAAGGAGTACGCCTCCGCTACAGCCTCCGTCCGATACGCGCCGCCAGCGCGGACATCTCCTGCCGGGGGATCTTCAGTACTCCCCTGTCCCAAGCGGCCCACTCCCCCTGCTGCTCCGCGTGCGGCACCCCCGGTGGCAACGGCACGACGTGCCAGTGGACGCGCGCATTGCCCTCGTTGCTCCCGAACGAATAGAGGTACACCCGCCCCGCCCCGACCTCCTCGCGCACTGCCCCGGCGACCCTGTAGACCAGCGACTGGGGTCGAAGGTACTCCTCTAGCGCGAAGTCAGCGGTCACCTGCTCGCGATGCCCTCTCGTCGCAACCCGCGTGTAACCGTAGGCCCTCGGATACCCGTCCAGAAACACCAGGTCCCTCTCGCCCTCGTAAACGACGTTTCCGGGGAGTCGAATTTGCCCTGCCGCCATCCGGCAGATAAAGCAGGGCCGCTCTCGAAAACCGCGGTGCATGTTCTCCACGTCCGGAAAGCGCTGGTCGAACCGTTGCTCCATGCCCTCCTCCCGGCAAACACCGATAGCCGAAAGCCCTCTCAGGGGCGTGGGATGGTGGACGATGCCGAAGGCCGTGCGTTCTGCTACGCGGCCAGCGAGTTCGCGACCGGGACGACGGGCGCCGGTTCGAGCGAGGAGGCGATGCGGACGAGAAGTTCGCTGACCTCGACCTCGAGGCCGCCAGCGATGCTTTCGAGGACCCTCGATGAGGGGTCCTTCTCGCCGCGTTCGATCTCGGCGAGGTAGGAGACGGAGACGTGGGCGCCCTCCGCGACCTGCTTGAGGGTCAGGCCGCGCTCCGTGCGCTCGGCGCGCAGGGTCTCCCCGATCGCCCTGAGTAGATCGCCGTCCTTGCTCTTCGGGGTGATCTCGAACGTCTTCACAACGTGGATTCTATCTCCCGGCCGCCGCTTTGCGCAACCCGCCCGCCAACTCCTTGACGAGCCGCACCTCTTCGGCGTCGGCCTCCGGGTCCTCGTAGGGCGTCTCCATGACCACGGGAACGCCGGGGAGCGCGGCGAAAAACTCGGCCCACGAGGCGGCGGGTATCATGCCCTCCCCCACCTTGCGGTGCCCGTCGCGGTGGCTGCCGAGCTCGTTTTTCGCGTCGTTGAGGTGGACGAGCCCGACCGCGTCCCCGAGCGCCGCCCGCAACTCCGCGGCGACGAGGCTGGGGCCGCCCGGGATCGCGAGGTCGTAGCCGGCAACGTACGCGTGGGCCGTGTCCACGCAGGCCCGCACCCCGGCCCGCCGCGTCACCTCCCCCAAAGCGTCGAAGGTCGAGCAGAGCTGGCTGCCGGCACCTACGGAGTTCTCGACCAGCGGCTCCGCCGCCCGTCCCGACGCCTGCGCGAGCTCCCTGGCGCGCTCCAGGCCCTCCACGAGCCGGTCCATGCCCCTCCTCTCGCCGTCGCCCCCGTGGCTACCCGAGTGGACGACCACGAGGTCAAGTCCCATCTCTCCGGCGGCCGACAGCTCGACGGCCAGGGCCCGCACCGAGCGCTCGCGGAGTTCTTCTTTGGGGGAGGCGAGGTTGATCAGGTACTTCGCGTGCGCAACGGTCGGGGAGATGCCGCGCTCCCGCGCGCCCGGGGCGAACTCCGCCGCGTCGGGACGGGGGACCGGCTCGGCCCACCCTTGGGGGTTGGAGATAAAGACCTGGACCGTCTCGCAGCCAAGGTCTTCGGCGTTCCGGAGCATCTTCCCGAGCCCGCCGGAGGTCGGCAGGTGGCGTCCGATGCTGTTGGTCCTCTCGTGCACGGCGAAGATTCTAACGCGTGCCGACGGCAACGTTGTGAGAGATATAATCGTATGGAAGACCAGACAGAATAGGCGGCGTCGGCGATGGTCCGCCGGCCGAAGGGAGTAGCATGGCGGTCGAGGGCAAGGTTGCAAAGATACTGGGCAGCAACGAGATCGTGCTGAACAGGGGGCGCAACGACGGCGTCCGGACCGGGATGGTCTTCGAGGTCTTCTCCCCCGAGGGCGAGGAGGTCTGGGACCCGGACACCGGCGAGACGCTGGGGACCGTCGAGGACGTCAAGGTCCAGGCCGAGGTGACGGAGGTAAAAGATCGCCTCTCCGTCGCCCGCCTCCAGCAGAACGCCCAGTCCCCGTTCGGGGCGGTGGACATCGGGGAGATGCAGGAGAACCTGCAGAGGATGTTCGGCCAGATGTTCGGCGACGACGTGCGCATCCAGGGGTTCGGCACCGGCTCCCCCGACGACCCCGACCTCGAATCCATGGTCGGCGGGCCACTTCAGGACCTCACGAAGGTCCAGGTCGGCGACGCCGCGCGCGAGGTCAAGCGCCGCTGATCGGGTACAGCGCCCAGCGCCTGCCGGTAACCTACGGCCTCATAGCGGCCTGCGTTCTCGTCTACCTCGGCGTCGCGTACCTCGGCTCGGCCGTCGTCCCCTGGAACGTCGCCCTCGTAGCCCAGCCGATGAAGGTCATCGACGATGGGGCCCTGATCCCGGAACTCGTCGCCGAGGGAGAGGCCTGGCGCCTGGCCTCGAGCGTCTTCCTGCACTCGGGGTTTCTGCACCTCGCCCTGAACATGCTCTCCCTCTACTTTCTCGGCTCCTTTGTCGAGAACGTCTTCGGGCGGGGCCGGTACCTCGCGGTCTACCTGCTGAGTGGGCTCTCCGGCGGCATCGCGTACCTGTACTTCGGCGGGTTCGGCACACCGGCCGTCGGGGCGTCGGGCGCCATCTTCGGGCTGCTCGGCGGCATCCTCGGGTACGCGTTGCGCAGGGGCACCTTCTCGTGGCAGAACCCCGTGATCCGGCAGCTCCTCATCCTGCTCGCCATAAACCTCTGGATCGGCCTCTCGATCCCGAACGTGAGCAACACGGCCCACATGGGGGGCCTCGCCGGGGGCTTCGTCTTCGGCTACCTCGTGGCCCCCTCGGTCCATAGCCGCAAGACCCTCCGCGCGCTCTCGCCCATCCTGATCGTGCTCGGGGTGGAGGCGCTGCTGCTCGGAGTATGGGTTCTAGGCTTCAGGCTCTGAGCCTCTAGGTTCTGAAGTTTTGAGGCTCTGAAGTTTTGAATTGTATCCACCAGAGAGCCCTGGGATAACCGGAACCTGTGGCGCCGAGTTCCGCGCGCCTTTGCCTTATACCTCGAACCTTAGCCGGCGCGTTTGCGCTGGGGGCGGGAGTGGCGGAGGAGCAGGACCATGGCGAAGCCGAGGGCGAGAAGGGTGGCCACAAGCAGGTTGCCGCGGATGGTGCCCCCGATCAGGAACGCAGGGTCGATCCTCAAGAGCTCCATGAAGAACCGCCCCGTCGAGTAGAGGCTCACGTACAGCAGGAAGATGTCGCCGTCCTTGAGCCAACCCGCGAAGCGCCGCGCGACCCAGAGCAGGACGAGGCAGACGAGCACGTTCCAGATGCTCTCGTAGAGGAACGTGGGATGGAAGGTCTCCGCCTCGGCGAAGCCCTCCGGCCTGTTCTCGGGCGAGATCCTGATGGCCCACGGCAACTGCGAGGGACGGCCGAAGAGCTCCTGGTTGAAGTAGTTGCCCCAGCGGCCGATGGCCTGCGCGAGGATGAGGCCCGGGGCCACCGCGTCGGCGAAGGCTAGAGGGCTGATGTTGCGGATGCGCGAGAAGACGAGCAGCCCGACAAAGCCGCCGATGACGCCGCCGTAGATGCCGAGGCCCCCGTTCCAGACCGCGATCACGCCGGGCCACGGGTCATCGGCGTAGAGGTCGTAGTCCGTTATGACGTGGTAGGCCCGCGCGCCTATGAAGCCTGGCGGGATGATAAAGAAGAGCGAGTCCAGCGCAAGCTCCCGGTCGTAGCCTTTGCGGGCGAGCTCGCGTCCGGCCATCCACGTCGCAACGACGATGCCGAGGGCTATGCACAGGCCGTAGTAGCGAAGGGCGAAGGGCCCGGCCTCGAACATGATCGGGGACGGCGGGCTCGGCAGCGAGGCGAGGAAGGGCACGTTACTCGACCGGGGTCGCGGCGTCCCCGGTGGAGGCGCGGTCAGCGGGGTCTATCGGTGGGGTGCCCGTAGGGTGCGGGTCCTGTGGCGACTGCTCGACGCCGTAGTAGGCCTCCAGGACGTGCCGGACGGCCGGGCCCGCCGTCATCTCCGAGCCCTCCTGGAACGCTCCGCCGCCCTCGATCATGGTGACGACGACCAGGGGCTCCTCCTGGCCCTCCGTCCAGCCGGCGAACCAGTTGACGTAGTCGCAGTTCGCGGTGGCGCAGGGCAGCTCGCCCGTCCCGCTCTTGCCGATCGTGGGCAGCTCCGAATCCTCGAAGATCGTCTCGGCGGTGCCCTTCTTCGCCGTGACGCCGCGGAGGCCCTGAACCACGGTGTCGATCTGGGCCTGGGTCGCGTCCACCCGCCCGGCGGGCTCGGGCGAGATCTCCTCGACCACATTGCCGCTCTGGTCTTTGATCTCCTTGCCGACGTGCGGGGTTACGAGGGTCCCGCCGTTGTAGAGGGCCGAGTAGGCGCGGGCCATCTGGATCGGGGAGACCAGCACGTCCCCCTGCCCGATGGACATGTTGATCCAGTCCCCAACACTCCAGTAGGCGCCTTCCGTGGTGCCGTAAAGCGCCTTGCGCAAATCTTTCTCGCCCTGCTCCGTCGGGAGGCGTCCCTCCGTCTCGCCGCTGATGTCAATGCCGGTGAGCTGTCCGAAGCCCCACCTCTCGTAGTACTTCGGGAGCCAGTCCTTGTCGCCCGTCTGGTTCCAGATCCAGTCGGCCACCTGGTAGAAGAAGATGTCGTTGGAGTCGGCTATGGCCTGCGTGAAGTTCTGGGGCCCGTGGTCGCCGAGGAACTCGTACTTGGGGCTGTTCTGGCGCCAGGAGCTGTAGCAGGGGCTGGCCGAGACGCTCGACGGGTACCAGCAGTTGTACTCGTCCAGAATGGCCGTGTCGTTGACGACGGTGTAGGCGTCTATGACGCCGGCGGCCATGCCGGCGAGGCCGGTGAAGATCTTGAACGTCGAGGCCCCCGGCTGCCCGCCGACGATGGCGCGGTTGGTGAACGGGTCGCCCGACCTCTCGGACGATAGGTACTGGTACTCCTCCAGCTCCTCGGTCCCGGAGATGCCGCCGACGAAGAGCTGCGGGTCGAAGTCCGGGCGGCTCGCGAGCGCGAGTACCTCGCCGTTCTCGGGGTCCATCGCCACGACGGCCCCGCCCCTGCCCTCGTAGCCGGCCTCCCTGGTCCGCTCAAGGGCTGCCTCGAGCTCGGTCTCGACGACCCTCTGGAGGTCGACGTCTATGGTGAGCGCGAGGTTGTTGCCGGGCTCGGGCTCCTCGACGTGGTCCGGCAGCTCCTGGGTGGGGTTGGACTCCATGGGCGTCCCGTTCTCGTCCACGAACTCGCTCGCCGAGTTGACCCTCGCCCCCTCCGGGACTATGCGGCCGAGCACGTCCACGTCGTACTTCTGCCAGCCGGTGTCGCCCCGCAGGACCTGCTCGTAGGCGACCTCGACCCCGCTCTTGCCGACGACGGCGTCCCTCTCGTCCCTGAGCTCCTCGAAGGCGTCGAGCTTCAGCTCGTCCTCGGTGACGGCGCCCGTGTAGCCGAGGACGTGGGAGGCGAGGTTGCCCTCGGGGTAGGACCGCACCCAGTCGTCGTTGACCTGAACGCCCCCGAACTCTTTCGTGCGCTCGCTGACGTACGTAACGGCGGACTCGTCGGCCTTCTCCTTGACCAGGATGGGGTTGTAGGCGGCGCCGAGCTCGACGGCCGCGTCGTAGCGCTCCTGAACAGCTTTCGGGTCGGCCCCGAGGACCTCCGCCAGCTCGCCGACCTTCTCGCGGGAGATCTCGTTCGGTATCACGGTGACGTTGAGGCCGGGCACGTTGGTGGCGAGGATCTCACCGTCCCGGTCGTAGACGACGCCGCGCTGGGC
The DNA here is from genome assembly GCA_902805985.1 of uncultured Rubrobacteraceae bacterium. Classification (GTDB taxonomy): domain Bacteria; phylum Actinomycetota; class Rubrobacteria; order Rubrobacterales; family Rubrobacteraceae; genus Rubrobacter_D. The sequence continues at coordinate 8,328 of CADCUW010000142.1, read as the reverse complement.
CGGGTCCTTGACGGTCAGGGTGCCCGTGTTCTGGGCCATGACGTTGTACTCCTCGCCGGTGAGCACCTGCAGGTACCAGAGACGGGCGCCGAGCACGGTGAAGACGAGGGCTATGAGGACGGCCAGCGAGAGGACGCGAACCTGCATGTTGCCCTTGGTGAGCGGCGGTGTCTCGACCCGCTTCTTGGCCGGGGCCGTCTCCCTTTTTTTGCGCGCCGGTGACCGGAGCAACCTCTACCCCCCTACCACGTTGCGGTGCTTCAACTTCTAGGCGACTTTCTCGGCCTGCACGATCAGGCGCCGCGAGTAGTCCGGCAGCGTGCAGGTCTGCAACGTCACGATGTTACGCCCTTCGAGCGGCTGTGTCACGGAGACCTGGGTGGGCTCGACCACGAACTTCTTGAAGACCTTGTAGACGTAGCGCTTGCCGTCGGCGTCGGTGAGAAAGACCCTGTCCCCATTCTCTACCGCGTTGAGGTCCCAGAAGGCGAGAAAGCTATCCGTGCGGGGGTAGCCGAGGCGGTGGCCGGCGATGTAGACGTTCGCCTCCCTCTCCCACGGGTGCCCGGTACCCCGCAGATGCACGCCCGCGTACCGCTTGAACGCGGCCTCGTTGTCGCCGTCGGCGTAGGGCACGCGCGCGTTCTGTATCCGCCCCATCGCGGGGATGGTCACCTTGAGAGACTCGTCCTCGGGACCCTTCACGACGGGCGGCTTCGGGGTCTCCTTGGGTCTTGCTTCCGGGGGTTTCTTCTCCAGGGATTTGTCGAGCTCGCGTGAGACGATGGCATTCTGGGGGCGGTCTATCGTCTTCTGGGAGACGGGCTGCGGGTTGTCGGCGGCACCGGCCCGCGATACCGGAGATCCGGCAAAGAAGGTGATGGCGACGGCGAGGCCGATCCCGACCAGGAGCAGGCTCATAACGTTCAGGATGCTGTCCGTGGCGCGCCTTATGTTTCCCTCCCTCTATGGCCCGACCGCCCGACCGGGGGCCGCGCTCAGATCGCAACCCATTGTATCGGAAAAGCGGAGGTGTACTAGTCCTGTGGGTCCCGGATCTCGAAGTATTTTCTGGCCGCGAGCCGCCCCGTCCCCCCATCTCCCGCGGAACGGAACCGCACCTCGACGCCGTACCCGCCCGCCGGCAATGCCCCCCCATCCGTCGCCCGCACGACGAACGAGACCACGCCGGACGCCCCATCTTCGGAGACAGAGAGCCGCCCCTCCCCCCCGTCTTCCGCCCGGACGCCGGAGCTCCCGAGGAGCGCCGAGAACGCGGAGGACCTCCCGGTGCGCTCGACCGTGGCGAACATCCTCCCCGCCACGGGCACGTCCTCGACTCGCAGGTATACGCGAACCGCGGACGTCCCAACGCCGAAACTCGAAGCGTCGGACCGGGGGAACGGGACGTCTTTGGTGCTGGCGGCGACGTCCTGGACGCCCGCGTAGACCTCCTCACCGGGCTCTGGATTCTCGTCTCCGCCGGAGCCGCCGGAGATGACGGCTACCGCGACGGCGCCAAGCAGCAGGGAGGCCACGGCATACCAGGGGACAGGGCTTCTGCGGCGTGGCTTCGACCGGGTGGTGTCGGGGAGGCCGCTCACGGGGCCTCCGGTCCGCGCTCCCTGGAGCGTTTCCACATCAGGAGCGTGGCCGCGTTGTGGGCGGCGTGCGCCGTGACGGGCGCGAGCAGGCCGCCGGTGGCCTCGAAGAGAAGCCCGAAGATAACGCCCGCGAGGACGGCCCAGGCGGTCCAGAGCAGGTACCGGCGGTCGGGGCCTACGTGCGCCAGGCCGAAGACGACCGAGGAGATCAAGATCCCGAACTCCTGCTGCACCGCCCCGCGAAAGAAGACCTCCTCCCCGACGCCCGAGAACAGGGCGAGGAGCAGAAGTCCGGCCCGGTCCGTCCCGTCCACGAGGGTCGGGGCGAGCTCCTCGGCCAGCTTGCGCGAGATCGGGACCAGGCGGTACGCGAGCAGCGACGCCGAGACGGTCCCCGCAGCGGTCGCAAGTCCCAGGAGCAAGCCCGTCGCCGGGTGCTGACCGAGGATGGGCAGGTCTATCCCGCGCAGGCCGGACCAGACGGCCGCCGCGACGACGAGGAGGCCGTAGAAGACGGCGGCGAGACGGACGAAGCGGGGGCCCACGGCGCGGCTAGCGGCGGGGTCGGAGGGGCGGCGCTGCAGGAGGGATCATAAGACGGTATTGTACCGGAAGCCAAAATTGGCCGGCCGTTCCGCGTACAAGAGGAGCCCAGGGGTAGGAGATGATCGACGAGTCGATATTCAAGGCCTACGACATCCGGGGGACGTACCCGGAGCAGCTCGACGAGGACCTCGCGAGGGACATCGGGCGGGCGTTCGTCAACCACCTGGGCCTCTCCGGCTCCCGGGTCGTCGTCGCCCGCGACATGCGCCTCTCGGGGGAGGACTTGCAGGCGGCGTTTATCGAGGGCGTCACCGAGGCCGGGGCCGACGTGCTCAGCCTCGGGATGGTCTCGACAGACGCGCTGTACTTCGCCGTGGGGCATCTCGAGGAGCCGGGCGGGGCCATGATCACGGCCTCCCACAACCCGAAGAACTACAACGGCTTCAAGCTGTGCCGGGAGAAGGCCATCGCGCTCTCCGGGGAGTCGGGCATCGGCCAGATCCGGGACCTCATCACCTCGGAGAAACTCCCCAAGGCCGCGGAGTACCCCGGCTCGGTCGAGCAGATGGACATCGCCGAGGACTACGCGGAGCATTGCCTGGGCTTTATCGACACCGACGGCCTGAGGCCGCTCAAGATCGTGGTGGACGCCGGCAACGGCATGGCCGGAAAGATGCTCCCCCCCATCTTCGAGAGGCTCCCGTTCGAGTACGTCCCGATGTTCTTCGAGCTTGACGGCTCTTTCCCGAACCACCCCCCGAACCCCATAGAGCCGGAGAACGTAAAGGACCTCCAGGGGCGCGTGCGCGAGGAGAACGCGGACTTTGGCGTGGCCTTCGACGGGGACGCCGACCGCTGCTTTATCGTGAACGAGAAGGGCGAGACCATCGACGGGGACGTGCTCGCGGCCCTCATAGCCAAGAACGTGTTGGAGAAGGAGCCGGGGGCGACCATCATCTACAGCGCGGTCTGCTCCAAGGCGTTCCCCGAGCTCGTCCGGCGCGAGGGCGGCAGGCCGGTCCGGACCAAGGCCGGTCACTCAATTATCAAGCCCCAGATGCGCGAGCGCGACGCCGCCTTCGGGGGCGAGCACTCGGCTCACTTCTACTTCAGGGACAACTTCTTCGCCGACTCGGGCATCATAGCGATGCTCACCGTAGCCGAACTCGTCGGCCGCCAGGACGGCCCGATCTCGGACCTCATCACCCCCATAGACCCGTACGTCCGCTCCGGCGAGATCAACTCCGAGGTCGAGGACCAGGATGCCACCGTCCAGAACGTCGAAGACCACTTCTCCGAAGACGAGGGCGTCAAGATAGACCACCTCGACGGCCTCACCGTGGACTTCGGCGACTGGTGGTTCAACCTCAGAGCCTCCAACACCGAACCCCTCCTCCGCTTGAACTTGGAGGCAAGCGATCAGGAAACCCTCAAACGCCGCCGCGACGAGGTCCTGGGACTTATACGAGGGTAGGTACCAGGTTCTCAAGGTCTCTAAGGTACGAGGGGGCCGCCTGACGCGCTCTCATCCCGCAGAACAAGCGCAGAGAGAAGGCCGGTCGGCGACACCGACCGGCCCGAAAAACCTCTAGCCCAAAGCCTTGGAGCCTTGATCTAGCTGACGACGATGAGGTTGCGCACCTCGGTGACGCCCTCCACGTCTGCGGCGATCTCGCCGGCGGCCTCTCGCGCCTCTTGGGAAGGGGCGGGGCCGCGGAGTTCGGCGACGCCGTCGGTTACTTCGATGTTGATCCTCGGCAGGCTCGCGGTCCTTGGGTCTTCGCCTATGCGCGTGCGGATGCGCTGCTCGAGCTCTTCCTGGGCCTCGCCCACGCCAGCGACGCTGCCGCGGTGGTGCTCACCGATCAGGGGCCCGGACGAGGGGTCGGAGTAGTCGCGCTCGGCCCCGGTGCGGTTTGGGTCGTCGGGGCGCTGGTGGGCCGCGGTGGCACCGCCGCCGGCCGTGCCCGTGGGCGTGCCGCTGCCCCAGGTCTCGCCACGCTGGCCCGCGGGACTCGCGGGGTCCGGCGTGTGCTGCCCGGTAGTGCCGGTGAAGGACGAGGAAGCACTATCGCCATCGGACTTGGAGCGGGCCAGGATCGCGCCTATGGTGAAGCCCGCGAGCGCGAAGAGGCTGTACTTGAAGAAGCGGGACGAGAAAGGCTCCTTCGGGCTCATGGCCGCCCGGGCGAGCTTCGCCTGGCCCTTCCCGGCCCTCAGCGCGGCCTTGCCGGCCAGCTTGCCGGCACCGGGGGCGAGCCTCGCACCGGCCTTGGCGCCCAGCTTGGCGCCCGTTCTCTTTTTCGGCATAAGTCGACCTCCGTGTTGTTCCGAGATTGTTCTCTGGGTGATACCCGTTCACCCCGGCGGGAAAACAAACCAGCCGGGGGCGACGTACTACCCGTCGGGGCGCAGTTTCGGCGCCAGGGTGAGCCTGCGATAGCGCATCCTGCGCTCGTTGAGGGGCTTCTCGAACTCCGCCTCGCGGGCGAAGTCAACGCAGCCCGTTGCGGCGGCCTCGACGAGGGCCGCGAGGTCCTCCTTCTCGGAAGGAGAGAGGCCGATGGCGTCGAGGTCGCGCTTCTTCTCACGCTCGAAGAGCCGGACGCGGCGGGCGAAAGAGACGAACACGCTGCAAGGCTCGGGGCAGGGGATCTCACCCTCACCCCGCTCCATCGCGAGCGGCGTCTCACCATCCACATCCCAGAGGGTCTTCTTGAGGCACACGGCGTCCTCGCAGCAGGCGCGGGCGGCGTCCTGGACGCCCTCGTCGGAGAGGCGCTGGACCCTCTTGTAGATGCCGCTCTGGCGGGCGGCGTTCTCCCGGTAGCTCGTCGTCTGGAGCCGGCCCTCCCGGTAGAGGTGCCAGTGGACTAGGCCCGCAGGGTAGAGGAGGTTCATCGCGATGGCGAGGTCGCGGGCATCCGGGAGGCGCAACTCCCACCCGCGCCGCAGGTTAGGGGAGCTCTTGAGCGGCCGGTACTCGCCGGCCCCGGTGGTCTTGGAGATCTCACGCGCCGCCCGCGGGTTCTCGTGGACGTCCAACCCCGACGCCCGGGTGTCCCCGGCGTGATGGAGGACGTAGCCCCCATCCCCCGTGCCGGTTACCCGGACCTGGCCGAAGGCACGTCCCTCGCCGCCCGCCTCATCCACCCACGAGGCGAATGATTCGCGGGCCGCGGACGCTTCGGTCGCGCCGGGCGCTTCGTGGGCCGTCTCAGACAACCTGGTTCGTCCTCTGCTCCGTCTCGCGGGCGCGGGCGACGATCAGGTTCGCCATCGAGGGATGGGTGCCGACGGGGGCACCGTAGAAGACCCGTTTGCCGTCCATGTGCGTCACCTCGCCGGTAAGGCCGAGGTCTTCGGGGATCGTCTCGCGCGTGTGCCAGCCTTCGGCGATAAAGACGGGGATGAGGATCACGTCGTCGGCGTCCGCGTTCTCGACCACGGAGCCGATCTCGGGCTCCTGGTCCAGGAAGCCGACGCCGACCTCGTCGTAGAGGTCCCGCTCACCGATGCGCCGGGCGTTCAGGTAGATCACACCGCCCGAGTTCTTGTTGAGGTCTGTCCCGTGCCCGAGCAGCACGAGCGCGGTCCTCCCCTTCGTCTCCCTACCCCGCATCAGATCCTCGACCCGCTCGAGGATCACGTCCGGCATCCCCTCGAAGGTGCCTAGAGGTCCGGCGTACCGGACGGTCTTGTCTCCTATCCTGGTGACGTCGCCGTCGAGGCCGAGCTCCCTGGGTATGACCTGCTGGGTAAAGTACCCCTCGGAGATAAAGGCCGGCACGACGAAGACCTCTTCGGACTCCACGGTGTCGAGCACGTGCCTCATGGAAGGCTCCTCCTTCCAGAAACACTCGACGACCTCGTCGAACTCGCCGGTCTCCCGGATGCGGGCCGCGTGCTCGTAGACCGGCAGGCTGGAATCCTCGTTCAGGTGCGAGCCGTGCCCGACGATGATGAGCGCTCTCAAGGCCTTGGGCCTCCTCTTCGTAGACAACCTGCGGGGATTCTAACCTCAAGGTCAGGGGCCCGATGTGGGAGCTGCCGCAGGGCGGGCGGTTGCCGGCCTAACGGGTCCTGCCGGTGGCGGGCCTCAGACGGTGGTTCAAAGCGTCGGGGCCGTACTCCAGGGCGACGAGAAAGGCGGCGGCGATTACGGGCGGCTCGGTGGCGGTCGGCATGAGTCGTCCGTCCGCGCGCAGGAGACCGTCGAGGTTGGCGATGCCTTCGAGGCCCCGGCGCGAGTGGACGCCGCCGGCCTTGAGCACGCCCTTGGCCATCCTGGCCACGTCCTCGGCCTCCCCGCGCCCGGCGCGGGCGGCGACGTCGAAGTCCGGGACTTCCGAGAGGACCTCGAGGTAAGCCTGGACGAGGACCCCCCGGATGGAGTCGGCGCGGGAGAGGGCCGAGAGCAGGGCCGGGCGCGCCAGCTCGCGCGTCACCTCGAACCCGCGGGCGTACTCCCTGGCCAGAGCGTCCCGGCTCGCGGCGAAACGCATCGCGTCGCGTAAAGTGGTCTCAGGTCCGGCCCCGAGGGCGTAACGAAGGGCGCCCGCCAGGGTGGCGTCCTGCCCGGCGAGATCCAGCGCCCGCACGAAGGGCGCTATGTCGTCGTGGTCGAGACGGCCGAGCACGCGGCGCAAGGGCTCCCCGAGGAGTGCTGCACGGGCCAGCGGGGCCAGGTAGGCCGTGGCGCGGGCGTCGGCGAAGCCGGCGAGGTCCATCGCAGCGCGACTCGCCCCGAGCACCGTCTCCCCCACGCCCCTCTGCGCGGCGCGCGCGTGGGCCTCCCCGGCGGCGAACGCCGAGAGAACCCTCGCCTCGTGGGCGACGCGCCCGTCCCGGTAGCGCGAGCCCGAGCCCGGCGTGGGCGCGCTGAAGACGAGTGTCGCCGCGGTGACGGCCGAACGGGAGACGAGGCTCTCCGGAACGGGTGTGCTGCCCGGCTGCTCCATCGGCACATTCTACATACCCGTGGAGGGGGTGAAGGGTTACTCCGACGCGGTAATATACGCGGCGACGAGAGACAGGACCTTGCGCAGAGAGGACCCCGAAGAGAGATGACCACCGCCGAGAAGCCGTCCCTGATCCCGGCCAGCGCCTTCCGGACGGGCGCCCCGGAGGGCACTCTGGGGGCCGAGGAGGAGCTCTGGCTCGCAGACCCTGGCACCCTCAAGCTCGCCGGCGGCGCGCAGAAGATCCTCGCCGCGGAGCCTGAGGATCACTTCTCCGGGGAGCTCATAGACTGCGAGATCGAGGCCAACACCGGCGTCCACCCGCAGCCGGGCGGCGTCGCGAGTGACCTGCTCGACCGGAGGCGGACACTCCTGGGCCACGCCGGTGATCTCGGGCGGCTCCTCGGGGCGAGCGGGACGCATCCCGTCGGGGACTGGCGGGAGCAGGAGATCATCCACAAGCCCCATTACCAGCGCCTCAAGGCGAAGCTCGGGTGGTTGATCCGGCGCAACAACACCTTCTCCCTGCACGTCCACTACGCCGTGGGTGGCCGCGAGAAGGCGGTCTACCTCTTCGATAGGCTCCGCGAGTTCGTCCCCCACCTGCTGGCCGTCTCGGTCAACTCGCCTTTCTGGCAGGGCGAGTCGACGGACATGCACTCGAGCCGCACCCTCATCTTTGCCCGCTCCATCCACCGCGCGGGGCTCCCGGAGCCGCTCGGCACGTGGGAGAACTACGCCAAGTACGTCGATTTCGCCCACCGTTCGGGGGCCATAGACTCCCTGTCGGAGATCTGGTGGGACGTCCGCCCCCACCCCGGCCTCGGCACGATCGAGGTCCGCGCCTTCGACGCCCAGACGGACCCGCGCCGCAACGAGGCCCTGACGACGCTGGCCGCCGCCCTCTGCGACAGGCTCTGCCGCGAGTACGAGTCGGACGACCTGCGACCGATCCGGCCCAGCCGCGAGATCGAGGAGAACAAGTGGAGCGCCCAGCGCTACGGCATGAACGGCTCCCTGACAGACCATAAAACCCACGAGATCGTAGAGACCCGCCGCGCCGTCCACGACCTCCTGGAAGGTTTACACGAAGGGTCGGAGAGGGACCTCGCCCCGCTCGCGCTACTCCTGGACGAGCCGACGGAATCCGAGCGCCAGCTCGAAGTATGGCGCGAGACGAACTCTGTCGTGGAAGTCGCCCGCGACGTGGCCGAAAG